>NZ_JBITPM010000020.1:0-2296 GCF_050467905.1 Pseudalkalibacillus sp. NRS-1564
AAAAAAAGACTTGCCAGTCACCCCAAGTCCCTCTAACGTAATTGGTGTCGAATCAATACGTGGAGGTAATGGAAGGATGCTAGCAATGTCTGATGTTAATTGTATCAAAAATTTAAGAAACAACAAAGGTCTATCAATCTCCCAAATACAGAAAATATTAGGGGTTAACTGGCGCACCGCAAAAAAATATGCAGATGAGGACCAGATACCAAATGAAACCCTCAAGACTAGAAAAGGAATGATGTATGAGGAAAAATGGGGAGAAATGGTCGCTGATTGGTTGTTTGAAGATCAACGATTAAAACGAAAATCTAGAAGGACAAATAAAGAGCTACATAACGAATTGATGAAATATGGTTTTACCGGATCCTATCGAACAGTATGCAATTTTGTAAAAGAGTGGAAGAGCAGTCATCAAGAAGAAAAGGATAAAGGACATGAAAGATTAACGCACCCTCCGGGTGAGGCACAAGTGGACTTTGGAGTAATGGAAGCTGTTCAAGATGGAGATTTAGTAGATGTTCGAGCACTGATCATGTCTATGCCCTATAGCAACACTGGCTTTGCCGTACCTCTGCCATCTGAGAATCAAGAATGCTTTTTGTATGGATTGCAGCAGCTGTTTATTCAAGCAGGTGGAGTGCCAAAATCAATAAGAATTGACAACTTAACACCTGCAGTAAAACAAACCCGATCAAAAATGGAAGAAGCAAAACTAACAGATGAATTTATGCAATTTCAGAATCATTTTGGATTTGAAGTTCAGGTTTGTAATCCGAGAAGTGGCCATGAGAAAGGGAATGTAGAAAATAAGGTGGGCTATATTCGATACAACTTTTTCACCAAGGCACCAGTGATGAAAAGCTTTGAAGATCTAACCTTGAAGTTGAAGGAGCAACTGCATGAAGATCGTAAAAGGCTGCACTATGAGAAAGAAGTTCTAATCCAGGAGTTATGGGAGCAAGAAACCAAGTACTTACTAGCTATGCCCGCAAGGGCATACCCAGTATTCAAAAAAGACTTGGCAAAGGTAAATAAGTACAATGAAGTGAAAATTGACAAGTCCCTTATACATGTCCCGCGTGCTTATAACTACAGTCAATTACACTTAATCCTTAGCTGGGATCAATATAAAGTTGTTTCACCAGACGGTGAAATTCTGTTGGAGGACTTCCGTCCTTACATGAACAAGCGAAAAGGACTCCCGTGGCAATCCATTATAAAAACATGGATTCATAAACCAAGGGTTCTAAACTATTCGCGATATTGCGACTACCTTCCTGGAAGAGTAAAGGAATTTCTACTAACGGACAACCTGCTTATTCGTCGTAAACGTTTAGAGTCCCTCTCTACCCTGTTAGTTACTTACGATATGAAACGAATCAATGAAGAGTTTTATGACTTGATTGAGAAAGAACGTTTAAACGGCGATAGCAATCCTTATGAAGTGGATTGGAATCAATATGATGCCCTCACTCCAATTGAGGAGGTGGGCAAATGAGTGATCAGTTACGAAGTAAGTGCAAGACTCTACGTTTGGCCCATATAGCAGAAATATATGATCAAATCCCCTTCGAGAATAAGGAGCAATATCTTAATGACTTATTTGACGAGGAACATAAGTTAAGAGAACAAACAAAATCTATCAGATTAATAAAAAAGGCAAAGTTTTTGGATAAGAAGGATCTTCATACCTATGAATGGACAGAACAAATTCGGTTTCCACCTCACACGTCTAAAGAGGAAATATGCAGTTTGAGTTTTATTGAGAAAGGAGAAAACGTTGTATTGGTAGGGTCTCCTGGAACTGGGAAAACCCATCTAGCGACGGGATTGGGAAGGAAGGCTTGTGAAAATGGCTATGAAGTCCGCTTTTACCGTGTAGCTCATTTAGTAGAAGAATTAGAGCAAGCCTTAAGGTTGAATAAGCTCTCAACATTTCGTAAGAAATTAGAGAAGGTGGATTTAATCATCCTGGATGAAATGGGCTACCTGCCGTTTAGTAAAGAGGGCTCTGAGCTACTATTCCAACTTATCTCTGAATTCTACGAGCAGAAGAGTTTAATCATCACGTCAAATTTAGAGTTCAGTCAATGGAACAGAATATTTGTAGACTCTAGATTGACCGCTGCATTGGTGGATCGGCTGATTCACCATGCCCATATCATCTCTTATCAAGGAGAGAGTTACCGCTTAACAAATGCATTATCTAAAAGAAAATAAAGAGAAGTATTCCGGGTGACAAACCTCTGCACTTTTCTTTGCATTTTCCTGCACTTTTCTATTGCAAAATACA
>NZ_JBITPM010000021.1:0-45479 GCF_050467905.1 Pseudalkalibacillus sp. NRS-1564
AAGATCGATTTGTTTCTTTCGTTTTCGCCGTTGTTTATCGGCGACTTAAATAATATATCATGTAATGCGTTATCTCGTCAACACTTTTTTTATAAGTTTTTTAAAACCAATTTTAGAAGGTTTTGGAGACCCCGTCAAAGCGACGGAATTACATCTTATCATCTGCTTATCAGTATTGCAATAGAAAAATAAAAAAAGAAGAGGATTTCTCCTCTTCTTCTAACTTGTTACTCTTCTTCAGGCTTTGAATCGTCGTTATCATCATTCTCGATGATCTCTTCAGCATCAACATCAATGATTTCTTCCGCACTTACTTCAATAGTAGGTTCTGTATCTTCGATGTCCTCACCTTCGATACCCTCTTCATTGATCTCTACCTTCGCAACCGTTGCGACAGAGTCACCTTCAGAGATACGGATCAATCTCACACCTTGCGTGTTTCTTCCGGTTTGAGAAATATCCTGTACATCAATACGAATAATGACGCCACTCTCAGTAATAATCATACATTCTTCATCAAGCGTGACAGTCTTGAGAGCTGTTAACACACCATTACGTTCAGTAAGGTTACACGTCTTGATACCTTTACCGCCTCTTGTTTGCACGCGATACTCTTCAACAGGTGTTCGTTTACCGAATCCTTTATCAGTCACAATAAGTACATCCTGGTTTTCATCTAGAATGCCTATACCGACAACTTGATCGTTCTCCTGAAGGGTGATCCCCTTAACACCAGTAGCTGTTCGACCCATAGATCTAACGTCTTCTTCATGAAAGCGAATCGCCATTCCTTGTTTCGTTCCCATAATAAGCTCTTTCGATCCATTCGTTAGACGAACGCCCATTAGCTCATCGTCTTCTTTAAAGTTGATGGCAATGAGCCCACCCTTTCGAATATTCGCAAAGGCAGATAATGGAGAGCGTTTAACAACACCCTGCTTCGTCGCAAAGAAAACGAACCAATCATCAACAAACTCTTCTATAGGAATAATTGCAGTGATATATTCATCTTTTTCTATTTGAAGGAGATTAATAATTGGAATCCCTTTCGCTGTTCGACTAAGCTCAGGTACTTCATACCCTTTAAGTCTGTAGACCTTCCCTTTATTCGTAAAGAAAAGAATCGTATTATGCGTCAGAGTAGTGAATAGGTGTTCAACAAAGTCACCATCATTTGTACCCATCCCCTGAATTCCACGACCACCACGCTTTTGACTACGATACGTATCGATTGGCAGACGCTTGATATACCCCTTATGTGTGAGGGTAATAACAATATTTTGTTTAGGAATTAAATCTTCATCCTCGATCATATCAAAGCCAACCGTTATTTCGGTACGACGTTTGTCCGCGAATCTTTCTTTTACTTCTGCTAGCTCTTCGCGAATGATTTCAAGAACTTTCTCTTCATCAGCAAGGATCGCTTTTAGTTCAGCGATACGCTTCATTAATTCTTGATATTCTGATTCAATTTTATCACGTTCTAGACCAGTTAAACGCTGAAGTCGCATATCAAGGATCGCCTGAGACTGATCATAGCTAAGCGAGAACTTTGTCATAAGGCCTTCTCTAGCAATATCTGTTGTTTCAGAAGCTTGAATTAATTTAATCACTTCATCTAAATGATCAAGTGCAATTCGCAAACCTTCTAATATATGTGCTCTTGCTTCCGCTTTGTTTAGCTCAAACTGCGTTCTTCTTCTAATAACAACCTTTTGATGCTCTAGATAATGCTCAAGACATTCTTTTAGCGTTAATACTTTTGGTTGTCCATCTACTAGAGCAAGCGTGTTAATCCCAAAGCTAGTTTGAAGTGCAGTTTGTTTATATAAGTTATTTAGGAGAACATTCGCATTTGCATCTTTACGTACCTCAATGACAACACGCATTCCCGTGCGGTCAGATTCATCGCGAAGATCTGTGATACCCTCTATCTTTTTATCGCGAACAAGCTCTGCGATTTTTTCGACAAGACGTGCTTTATTAACCTGATAAGGAAGTTCAGATACAATGATCGTCTTTTTACCATTGCTAAATTCTTCGATTTCAGCTTTTGCCCGCTGGATAATTGATCCTCTACCAGTCATATAAGCTTTGCGAATACCCTCACGTCCAAGAATCTCAGCTGCAGTCGGGAAATCTGGTCCTGGAATAAACTCCATTAATTCAGGTATCGAAATCTCTGGATTCTTACTAAGTTCCAAAATCCCTTCAATGACTTCCCCAAGGTTATGCGGTGGTATATTCGTAGCCATTCCTACAGCGATACCTGAAGCTCCGTTTACTAGTAAGTTAGGAAACCTTGCAGGGAGAACAATTGGTTCTTGTTCAGAGCCATCATAGTTGTCCTGGTAGTCTATTGTGTCTTTGTTAATGTCTCGCACCATTTCCATAGCGATTTTAGACATTCTCGCCTCAGTGTAACGCATTGCAGCTGCTGAATCTCCGTCAATAGAACCAAAGTTACCATGGCCATCTATTAACATATTACGATAGCTAAAGTCCTGAGCCATGCGCACCATTGTGTCATATACAGCTGAATCACCGTGTGGATGGTACTTACCAATTACTTCTCCAACAATACGCGCAGACTTCTTGTAAGCTTTATCAGAAGTCATACCCAGGTCATTCATGGCATACAAAATACGGCGATGCACTGGTTTTAAACCATCTCGTACATCAGGAAGAGCTCGACTTACAATAACGCTCATCGCATAATCCATGAAGGAGGTGCGCATTTCCTGACTAATATTTATTTCCTTAACTCTCGATCTTTCCATATCAGACATACGGAAAACCTCCAATTATACTCTTGTTCATCTCATAACATTTAGCTGTATTGCCTTATTAACCCTTGAACAGCAGAAAAGGGGGGATTCCCCCCTTCAGTTTATTTCTTAAACATCTAGATTCTTTACATAATGGGCGTTGTCTTGAATAAAGTTCCGTCTCGGTTCAACACGATCTCCCATTAACATATCAAAGACTTCATCCGCTTCGATCGCATCTTGTAGTTCAACTTGCAGTACTGTACGCGACTCAGGATCCATCGTTGTTTCCCAAAGCTGAGTTGGGTTCATTTCACCTAGACCTTTGTATCGCTGAATACCGGGCTTAGGAGCTTTCGGAATCTCGTTCAAAATAATATCATGCTCGCGGTCATTATAAGCGTAAGTAACTTTTTTTCCTTGTGTAATCTTATAAAGTGGCGGCTGGGCAATGTAAACATAGCCATTTTCAATCAACGGACGCATATAGCGATAGAAAAATGTTAATAGAAGCGTTCGAATGTGGGCTCCATCAACATCCGCATCAGTCATGATAATTAATTTGTGGTAGCGAGCTTTTGATAAATCAAAATCCTCACCTATACCAGTTCCAAGTGCTGTGATAATCGCTCTAATTTCGTTATTTGATAGTATTTTATCTAAACGTGCTTTCTCGACGTTCAGAATTTTACCTTTTAGAGGCAATATTGCTTGGAAATGACGATCACGTCCCTGTTTAGCTGATCCACCCGCTGAGTCACCCTCAACAATATAGAGTTCAGAAATAGAAGCATCTTTAGATGAGCAATCAGCTAATTTACCTGGGAGAGCGCTCACTTCAAGAGCACCTTTCCTTCTTGTTAACTCTCGTGCTTTCTTTGCTGCAGCACGAGCGCGTGAGGCTATAAGACCTTTCTCAACTATTTGCTTAGCAACGAGGGGATTTTCAAAAAGGAAAGTAGAGAACTTTTCTCCAAAAATAGACTCGGTAATTGTACGAGCTTCTGCATTTCCAAGCTTTGTTTTCGTCTGACCTTCGAATTGAGGATCAGGGTGCTTAATTGAAATGATTGCAGTTAATCCTTCTCGTACATCATCCCCTGTTAAGTTAGGGTCGGTTTCACGGAATAAACTATTTTTTCGTGCATAGTCATTAATAACGCGAGTAAGGGCTGTTTTAAAACCGTATTCGTGACTTCCACCCTCATGTGTATTGATGTTATTGGCAAATGAGTAGATACTACTCGCAAAACCATCATTGTATTGAACAGCGATCTCGACAGAAATCCCTTCACGTTCTCCTTCTACGAAGATTGGTTCTTCGTGGAGCGCTTCACGTGAACGATTTAAATGTTCAACGTATGATTTAATACCGCCCTCGTAATGATATTCATTACGCTTAGTTTCTTCAGGACGCTTGTCTTGCGCAACAATTTTAATTCCGCGATTTAGGAAAGCAAGTTCTCTTAGACGATGAGCAAGAATATCAAATTCATATTCTATTGTTTCAGTAAAAATTTCGGTATCAGGGATGAAGTGAATGGTTGTACCCGTCACATCACTATCACCAATAACCTTAAGATCTTCATCAGGTACACCGCGTGTATAACTTTGGTAATAAACTTTGCCTTCACGTTCTACCGTAATTTCAAGTTTAGACGACAAAGCATTTACTACTGATGCCCCTACACCGTGCAGTCCACCGGAGACTTTATATCCACCGCCGCCAAACTTACCACCGGCATGCAGTACAGTCATAATAACTTCGACTGCAGGACGGCCCATTTTCTCTTGAATACCGACTGGAATGCCTCGTCCGTTATCCTCTACTTTAATGCTATTGTCTTTCTCAATACTAACTGTAATTTGTGAACAGTACCCTGCAAGAGCTTCATCGATACTGTTATCAACAATTTCCCAAACAAGATGGTGGAGACCTCTGCTACTTGTGGAACCGATGTACATCCCTGGGCGTTTTCGAACAGCCTCAAGTCCCTCAAGGACCTGAATCTGACTTTCATCATAACTTTCTTTATTAGACTGTTGCTCTAATGTCATATTGTTCACCTACATTTCTCTATCAAAGATAGACTCAATTAAGCTTGCTGATTGACAGCCAACCTGGTTTTAAGATGATTCTCCATTCGATGTTACTTCTACACTATCCGATACTGTATAAGCACGTCTTTTTAGTGTGAGTGAAGATAAAGGGGACAGATAGACCGTATCAGTTGTGATAACGATTGATTTCGTTAAATCACCACCAATATCTTCTACTAGCTTATCTTTTTGATGGCGGTGCAAGAATTCATTCGTAATCTCCGCTTCCTCCATAACTTGCCAATCAAAGATGCCAACAACATCTCTCGATTGAACAACTACGTCCTCTCCTAAGTGTATAAACACCACTTCACCTCATTTCACCTTTTCGATTAGTCCATCTTGGACTTGAAAAGTCGTCGCTTTCTCAAGCGTTTCATGATGGATGCCTTCGACGCTAGTCGTTGTGACAAACGTCTGGACCTTCCCCTGAATTGTATTTAAAAGATGAGACTGCCTGTAATCATCTAACTCCGACAGAACATCATCGAGCAGAAGTAAAGGATATTCGCCTACTTCACTATGAATCAATTCAATTTCAGCAAGTTTTAGTGATAAAGCCGTGGTACGCTGTTGCCCTTGAGATCCATAGGTTTGAACGTCTTTTCCATTTACAAAAAACGACAAATCATCTCTATGGGGGCCCGCTAGCGTAACACCACGCTCAACTTCTCTCTCTTTAATTTTATCAAACTTTTGCTTATATCCATCTACTATTTTCGACAAATCGGTTGGTTCTGATACCTCTACAGTTGGATTATAGTGAATTTCAAGTTTTTCTAGCCCTCTACTAATTCCATAATGAATTGGTTCAGCCCATTGTTGAAGGAGTTGAACAAATCGAACTCGACGTATATAAATATTCGCAGCAGCTTCAATTAATTGTTCGGTCAAGATATCCAACATTACATAATCGGGATTTTTTTGATATCGCAAGGTCTTTAACAAGCTGTTACGCTGCTGAAGAAGCTTCAGATATCGACCAAGATAATAGAGATAGACTGGTTGTACCTGGCCAATTTCAATATCGATGAATCTTCTGCGAACGCCAGGATTGCCTTTAACCAGATTGAGATCCTCTGGTGCAAACATGACAACATTCAGTGCACCAATGTAGTTGCTCAGTTTCTGCTGTTCCAATTGATTTAGTTTGGCTTTCTTACCTTTTTGGGAAATAACCAGTTGGAGGGAGAGGGAACCATTTCGTTTTTCTATTCTACCTTCTATTTTAGCATATTCCTCGTCCCAATTGATTAATTCTTTATCTCTTGGTGTACGATGGGATCTCGCCATAGCTAGTACATAGATAGCTTCCATGATGTTTGTTTTCCCCTGAGCATTTTCACCGAGAAAAACGTTCACGTTATTTTCAAACTGCAGTTCTTGCTTCGTGTAATTTCGATAATTCGTTACTTTCAATGTGTTTAGATGCAACGGGAAACCCCCATTCAGCTAGATACAACAAACTCCCCGACTCCAGGAATCATCACTTTATCCTGATTGTAGAGTTTTCTGCCACGTCGGTCATCTAATTCTCCGTTTACATAGACCTCGTACTCTGACAGAAACCACTTTGCCATTCCGCCTGTATTAATCACTCCAGCTTCTTGAAGAAGTTGGCCAAGAGTGATGTATTCTTTAATTAATTTGATTTCATTCATCTTCGTTCACCTCATTTTCCTTCTACTCCATTCAACGATGACGAGTTTGAAGGATGACAATAGTTTATTATAACTCTTTTTTAACTAAAACGCATGACTTATAGAGTGGAAATTTCACAATGGCAAGAAAAAAGAGAAAGCCGCTGGAAGAATTCTTCTCAGCAGCTCAATATTTTTGCATGAATTTTAACTAAAATTAATAAGTTCGTACCGGTAGAATTAACTGCATAATAGCAGCTCCTTCAATAGGCTTGATTAAGAATGGACGCATCGCACCAGTAAAGCTAATATTCACTTCATTGGAATCCATCGATCTCAACGCATCCATCATGTATTTAGCACTAAAAGAAATCTTAAGCTCTTCTCCATCAAAGAATTGAGATTGTACCTGTTCAATAACTTTACCGATTTCAGGAGAGTTTGAGGAAATTTCTAACGTTGATTCCTCTATGCTTGCGAGCTTGACTACGTTATTCCTTCCTTCTCGTGCAAGAACTGAAGCTCGATCAATCGCTTGTAATAGTTCTTTTGCTGATACCGTTACGTTTGTTTTACTTTCGTTAGGTATAAGTCGACTTGTATCAGGATAGTTTCCGTCAAGAAGTCTTGAGAAAAAGAGAATGTGATTTGATTTAAATAGAATTTGATTCTCTGTAACCGTAATATCTACAAGTTCTTCGTTATCATCAATAATTTTAGAAAGTTCACTTAAACTCTTTCCTGGGATAACGACATTTGAGAATGAAAGGTCATTACCATTAGGTTCAACCTGCACTGTCCTGAGAGCAAGTCGGTGACTATCTGTCGCAGTACAGTTTAATTCGCCATTCTCAAGCTTCCAGTTTACACCTGTCAACACCGGTCTAGTTTCTGAAGTAGAAACAGCAAATACCGTCTGTCTAATAATGTTTTTTAGGAGATCTGCTTGAATTTGAAATCCTTCTTTGGATTCTACTTCTGGTAGACGTGGATATTCTTCAGGATCTAGACCGTTAAGGTTAAACTCTGAAGATCCAGAACGGATTCTCGTTGTTAAGCTATCGTGAACTTCAATTTCTACTTGATCACCTGGTAGTTTTTTAACGATATCAGAGAAGAAACGTGCTTGAAGAACAATACTTCCCATCTGAGAGATTTCAACAATTTGTTTATCATTTTCCTCTGCGGGAATGAAACACTCGATTGAAATATCTGAGTCAGAGCCTGTTAATGTTACACCTTCATCACTTGCCACGATTTTAATACCAGTCAGTATCGGTATCGTTGTTCTTGAAGATACTGCTTTCATGACATCAGATACGCTTGATACTAGATAATCTCTCTCGATTTTGAAACGCATAATTTACCTCCTAAATAAATGACCCTGATTATATATTTATTACTTAAAAAAGTCGTAGTCTTACTAGTAGGGGCTGTGAATGTGTGGATAAGTGTTAGTGAACCTATATCACGTAAGTTATCCACCTGTGGATAGTGTGTTAGTAACTCTGGATAATTGTACACACTCTATCAACTAATATCCACAAAAAAGGTGACTAACCATTTTTCAGCTGCTCTACTATATCTTGCAGTTTCTTCTGAAATGCTTGATCAGAATCCACTAGTTTTGAAATCTTCTCATGAGCGTGGATCACAGTTGTGTGATCACGGCCTCCAAATTCTTCCCCAATCTTCGGAAGAGAAAAATCGGTCAGTTCTCTTGATAGATACATCGCAATTTGACGTGGGAAAGCGACTGATTTCGTTCTCTTTTTAGCCGCAAAGTCTTCTAGTTTTACTGAGAAGTGATCACTTATAACATTTTGAATATCATGGATGGTGATGACTCTAGGTTTAGATGATGGAATAATATTTTTTAGAGCTTCAGCTGCTAAGTCCGCATTCATGTCTTGATTAATTAGTGAAGAATAGGCCACCACTCGAATAAGAGCACCTTCTAGTTCACGTATGTTCGTATCAATCTGGTTAGCGATATAGAGCATCACTTCATTTGGGATATCTAGGCCTTCAGCTTTCGCTTTCTTTCTAAGAATCGCAATCCTTGTTTCAAGATCAGGAGGCGTAATATCAGTAATTAATCCCCATTCGAAACGTGATCGTAGCCTGTCCTCTAGCGTTGGTATTTCCTTAGGTGGTCGATCACTTGAAATCACAATTTGCTTACTTTCTTCATGAAGCGCATTAAATGTGTGGAAGAATTCCTCTTGGGTTTGTTCTTTACCAGCTAGAAATTGAATATCATCAATCAATAGCACGTCTACATTTCGATATTTATTGCGAAAATTAACGGTCTTATTATCGCGAATGGAGTTAATAAACTCATTAGTAAACTTCTCGGATGATAAATACACCACTTTTGCATTCGGATTATGCTCAATGACATAGTGACCAATTGCATGCATCAAGTGTGTTTTTCCTAGGCCAACCCCCCCGTAAATAAATAAGGGATTATAAGCTTTGGCTGGCGCTTCAGCCACTGCTAGGGAAGCTGCATGAGCAAAACGGTTCCCGGATCCAATAACGAAAGTATCAAACGTATATTTGGAATTAAGCACGCTCTGCGGATGTTCTTCCTGAGCGGGATTTGCTTTTGGTTTTTTCTTCATAGATTGTTCAAGATCCAAATCAGTATCGGACTGATTCTGGGGAATAATGAACTTTGCTTTGAGTTCACTGCCTGTTAGCTCAAGTAACGTTTCCGTTATTAAACTTGAGTATCTAGATTCGAGCCAGTCTCTAGCGAACTCGTTGGGGGCAGTAATAATAATGGTGTCGCCTTCCATTCTGTTAGCAGAAGTGGACTTTAACCAGGTTTCGAAACTCGGCTTACTTAATTTTTTTTCGATTTCGGATAATGCCTGTTGCCAGAGATCCGTGATGTTATCCAACGAAGTCCCTCCTTTTGTTCAAAAGTAAATAAAATTAATATTGTGAGCTTAGTTCGGGCCTCTGAATGATTCTTATCATCAGACCGGGTGACATTGTAACAGACCCTTATGTTTTTTCACCAAAATAAAAACAGGCTGTATTCGCTGACGATAGTCGCCTAATGTGCCAACGTACAACCTTTGTACAATCATTTGAATATTCACGAATAATTATACTGTCCACAATATCAAAGCGGATCATATAATATAGAAGAAAGTCGAATTATTGACTGTGTTCACATGGTTGTGGACATAAAGAATAACATACCTGAATAACTGTCCACATAATTATCCACAGACTGTGGACTCTTTTTAATCCACTCTAGCTTATTCACGAGTTAAAACACAAATATCATAACAAAAGAATAGCTTGTTTGCAATGTTTTTCGGGAGGTTATCCACAGAGGACATATCTTGTGGATCAAAACTGTCCACAGCACTAGATTTTGTGTAGAACCTGTCGATAAGTGATGTGAATAAGTGAAAAGTGTCGAAATGAGTTATCCACACGGGTGTTTTAAGAGGTTTGTAAATGATTTGATCAATCTTTATTTGGTGGAGATCATCGTAGATTTAAATGATTGCTTTTAGTTAAAGTGTGTTTGATATTTTAATTAAACTTGACAATTCCCCATGTCTTTTCTTATAATTACTTGGACTGTCTTTATACAGTTTATCCTCAGGGAGGTGTAATAGAATGAAAAGAACGTTTCAACCAAACACACGTAAACGTAAAAAAGTTCACGGTTTTCGTGCACGTATGAGCTCAGCTAACGGACGTAAAGTCCTTGCTCGTCGTCGCCGTAAAGGTAGAAAAGTATTGTCTGCATAGACCACTGATCATCAGTGGTCTTTTTTTAAGATAAGGTTTATAATATGCTTATCCAAGTAACACTGGGAGTGTGCGGATTGAATAGCAACTACCGGATTAAAAAGAATTCTGAGTTTCAGAACGTTTTCAAAAATGGAAACTCAACTGCAAACAGACAATTTGTTGTGTATGTATTAAAGCGAAATGATCAGCCTCAATTTCGATTAGGTCTTTCAGTAAGTAAGAGGATCGGCAATGCTGTGACACGAAATCGTGTGAAGCGACTTGTGAAAGAATCATTCCATCAGTTGTCAGATCAAATCAAATTCCCTTACGATTTTGTCGTAATTGCACGAAAACCTACTTCAGAGATGAGTTTCGAAGAAGTGAAGAGCAGCTTAACTCATGTGCTTAATAGAGCTCGTGTGTTGAGAGGTGTGAAACAAGTTAGTAAAGGAAGGGATTCTAAATGAAGAAAGTGGCTTTGATGCTAATTCGCGTCTATCAGAAGTTTATTTCTCCATTAACTCCCCCATCTTGCCGTTTCTACCCATCCTGTCCTCATTACAGTTTCGAATCTTACCAGAAGCATGGATTTATTAAGGGCTCCTGGTTGACGGTTAAAAGAATTTCAAAGTGCCACCCCTTTCATCCTGGCGGTTTTGATCCTGTACCGGATAAAAGGGACTAGTGGCATGCTTTTACTACATAAATCATTGTCGAGATATGATTGCAAGGAGGATGAAGCGTGAGGAAAAAAATAACCCTCGCATTTCTATTGATTGGTCTCGTTGCGGTCCTTTCAGGATGTAACATTAACGAGCCGATTGATGCAGAAAGCACGGGATTTTGGAGCGAATACATTGTATATCCGCTTTCCGCAGTCTTAACATTTTTCGCTGATTTGACTGGTGATGGAAATTATGGACTGTCTATTATTATTGTTACGATTTTAATTCGACTTCTACTACTTCCATTGATGATCAAACAAACGAGAAGTTCAAAAGCGATGCAGGAACTGCAGCCAGAAATGCAGAAACTTAAAGAAAAGTACAGCAGTAAAGACCAGAAGACGCAACAGCAGCTTCAGCAAGAAACAATGCAGCTCTTTCAACAGAATGGTGTTAACCCGCTTGCAGGTTGTCTACCAATCTTAGTGCAAATGCCGATTCTTTTAGGTTTTTACCATGCTATTATGCGTACACAAGCAATTGAAACACATACTTTCCTCTGGTTTAGCCTTGGCTCTCCAGATATAATTCTGGCAGTCACTGCTGGTATAACAACCTTCATTCAGCAGAAAATCATGATGGGTAGCGGTGGAACGGTGCAGCCTCAAATGAAGATGCTTCTATACGTTATGCCAATTATGATTATTGTCTTTGCTATTAACTTCCCTGCAGCGCTAGCGCTATATTGGGTTGTAGGTAACATCTTTATGATTGCGCAAACTTACTTTATTACGAAACCTACCATTAAAACCGCTGATACGAATACGGGGGGAGCGAAGAAGTGAGAAGCGTTACGGTAACGGGAAAAACGATTGAAGATGCCATTGAAAATGCGCTGAATCAAATCGGGACTGTTCAAGAGAATGTTAATATTGAAGTGTTAGAAGAGCCTAAAAAAGGATTTTTAGGTTTTGGAGGAAGGCCCGCCCGCATCAAAGTAAGCGAGAAACCTGACATCATAGAGCAAACAAGGGCTTTTTTAGAAAAAGTCATTAGCAATATGGGAGTAGAAGCCAGTATAGAAGGTAGAAGAGAGGATCGCGATCTTTATTTTACTCTATCTGGTGAAAAAATTGCGATATTGATAGGGAAACGCGGCCAAACTCTTAATTCTTTGCAATATTTGACAAATCTTGCCGCGAATCGATTTTCTGACCGATTTGTCCGTGTAGTACTCGATGCTGAGAACTACCGTGAAAGACGTGAAGAGACGCTAAGAAAGTTAGCCGATCGTCTTGCAGACAAAGCGATGGTTACGAAAAAGGATATACAGCTAGAACCGATGCCGTCGTTAGAACGTAAGGTAATTCACCTTTATTTGAAAGAAAAGAAGGGGATTTCCACTCACTCAGATGGAAAAGATCCACATCGCCGTGTGGTTATTGTTCCACGTAATAAATGATATGAAACCTTCGGGCACTTTGCCCGAAGGTTTTTTTGAGGAAAGATTGGGTTTTCTTTACTAGAAATCTCCATTCTTTTCACCCTTCTTAGGCTGGTTGTATGGAAAGCAAACTTATTTCTTTTTTTTATGAAAATGGGTTACACTAAAAGGTATTGTGGATTAGTCTGTAGCTTTAAGATATGAAGTTATCCACTGTGGATAATTGGTTAAACTAATACTAGCTTATATTATATAGAAAACGTAAATAAATAGAATAAAGAAGTGTGATTAGAGAGGTGAATAACTTTGGAATATGAAACGATTGCTGCAATATCGACTCCAATGGGAGAAGGGGCAATTGCGATTGTCCGACTTAGTGGTTCAGAGGCGGTTGCGATAGCTGATCGGCTATATAAGGGCAAACAGGCGTTAGAATCCGTTGATTCTCATACGATTCATTATGGTCATTTGATTGATCCTGATACTGAGCAGGTTGCTGAAGAAGTGATGGTTTCAATTATGAAAGGACCCCGGACATTTACGAGAGAGGATATTGTCGAGATCAACTGTCACGGTGGACTGGTATCTGTAAACCGTGTGCTTGAGTTGGTTTTGCGTAGTGGTGCACGCCTTGCAGAGCCAGGTGAATTCACTAAACGAGCTTTTTTGAATGGTCGAATTGACTTGTCGCAAGCAGAGGCTGTTATTGATTTGATTCGAGCAAAAACGGATCGAGCAATGAATGTTGCGTTAAATCAAATGGAGGGTCGCTTATCGACGCTGATTGCTACCTTGAGACAGCAACTCCTTGAGACAGTTGCTCATGTTGAAGTGAACATTGACTACCCTGAATATGATGCAGAAGAAATGACGCAAGATCTTTTAACCACGCAATTAAAGCAGGTGGCTAAGGAAATTGAAGGTATTCTAATTACAGCACGACAGGGAAAAATTTTGCGTGAAGGTTTATCTACTGTTATCGTGGGACGGCCAAACGTTGGTAAATCATCCTTATTGAATAGTCTTGTTCACGAAAACAAGGCAATAGTGACAGACGTTCCTGGTACGACCCGAGATGTTATTGAGGAATATGTTAATGTAAGAGGCGTGCCTTTAAGATTAGTGGATACAGCGGGAATTCGAGAAACGGAAGATCTGGTCGAGCGAATAGGTGTTGAACGTTCACGTGAACGCTTGAAACAAGCTGATCTCATCTTGCTTGTGCTTAATTATAATGATGAGTTGACGCATGAAGATGAGAAGTTGTTCGAAGCGGTAAAAGGCATGGATGTTATTATTATCGTGAATAAAACGGATCTAGATGAGAAACTAGATTTAACTAAGGTAAAAGAATTAGCAGAAGAGCATCCAATGATTACGACTTCATTAAAACATGAACAAGGCGTTGATGAGCTTGAACAATCCATCTCTGAACTGTTCTTTGCAGGTGAAGTAGAGTCACAGGATTTAACATATGTATCTAATTCACGTCATATTGCTTTGCTAGAACAATCGCGAAGAACGCTTGATGATGCGTTAGGCGCTGTTGAAGCAGGAATGCCGGTTGATATGGTACAAATTGATATTACTCGAACGTGGGAAATTCTTGGAGAGATAATTGGTGATACAGTATCTGAGAGTTTGATCGATCAGTTATTTTCACAGTTTTGTCTTGGGAAATAAGATGATAAAAGGAGGAATACGGCAATGGGTTATAAAGCCGATTCTTATGATGTTATAGTCGTCGGAGCAGGTCATGCCGGTGTGGAAGCGGGACTCGCTTCAGCAAGAATGGGTGCGAAAACACTCATGCTTACACTTAACTTAGACTCTGTCGCTTTCATGCCATGTAACCCGAGTGTAGGAGGTCCTGCAAAGGGAATTGTTGTGCGGGAAATTGATGCACTTGGTGGAGAAATGGGACGAAATATAGATAAAACGCATATTCAAATGCGTATGTTAAATACAGGTAAGGGGCCTGCTGTACGTGCACTGCGTGCGCAGGCTGATAAAGTACTGTATCAAAGTGAAATGAAACGAACCATTGAAGAACAGGATAATCTTACGCTCTTACAGGGCATGGTTGAGAAACTAATCGTTGAGGATGGCGTCTGCAAAGGAGTTATTACGAAAACAGGTGCAGAGTTCGAGGCGAAATCTGTTGTTTTAACAACTGGTACGTTCATGCGCGGTCGCGTTATTATTGGAGATCTTTCATATGAAAGTGGCCCTAATAACATGCAGCCTTCCGTTAATTTGTCGCACCATTTGGAGGAATTGGGCTTTGAGATGGTTCGTTTTAAGACAGGAACGCCTCCACGTGTAAATAATAAATCTATTGATTATAGTAAAACTGAAATTCAGCCCGGTGATGAAAAACCGCGTGCATTTTCATACGAAACAACAGACTTTATTACAGACCAGCTGCCATGTTGGTTAACTTATACGGGTGAAGCAACGCATAAGCTCATCAATGATAACTTGCATCGATCTCCGATGTATTCAGGTATGATTGAAGGGACAGGCCCAAGGTATTGCCCATCAATTGAAGATAAAATTGTTCGCTTTAATGATAAGCCCCGTCACCAAATTTTCCTTGAACCAGAAGGACGCAATACGAAGGAAGTATATGTGCAGGGTCTTTCAACAAGCCTTCCAGAGGATTTGCAGCAACAAATTCTTAAAACCGTACCTGGTCTTGAAAATGTTGAAATGATGCGTGCAGGCTATGCCATCGAATATGATGTTATTGTTCCGACCCAATTGTGGCCTTCACTTGAAACAAAAACAGTGAAAAACCTCTTTACTGCAGGACAGTTAAACGGTACTTCAGGATATGAAGAGGCAGCAGGTCAGGGAATCATGTCTGGTATTAACGCTGCAAGGAATGCACAGGAGCGTGAAGCGGTGATTCTGGATCGTTCTCAAGGGTACATTGGCGTTATGATCGATGACCTTGTGACGAAAGGAACGAACGAGCCATATCGTCTATTAACATCACGAGCAGAATATCGTCTTCTTCTTCGTCACGATAATGCAGATTTAAGACTAACAGAACTCGGTTATGACATCGGCATGATTCCTAAAGAACGCTATGATCGTTTCCTTGCTAAAAAAGAAATGATCGAGCAAGAAATGAAGCGTCTTGCGAAGATTGTGATTAAACCAGGCGAGCAGGTTAATGATGTTCTTCCGGAGAATAGTACTGAATTGAAGGAAGCTATTCACGCAGCTAATTTATTGAAGAGACCGGAAGTAACTTATCAAGAGATTCATCAACTAGCACCAGCAGACTTTGAAATTCCTGAAGATGTTTCAGAACAAGTTGAGATTCAGATTAAATATAGCGGCTATATTAATAAAAGTCTTCAACAAGTGGAACGTATGAAGAAAATGGATGAAAAGAAAATTCCTGAGGGCATAGATTATTATGCGATTGGTGGTCTTGCAACTGAAGCGAAGCAAAAACTTGATGAGGTTCGCCCTCTTTCAATTGGTCAGGCTTCGCGTGTATCAGGAGTTAATCCAGCTGATGTATCGATCTTACTTGTGTATATCGAACAGGGGAAAATCGCTAAAATTGCAAAATAATGTACTAGTGGAGGGTCTATGAACGAGCAACAGTTTCAGGAGTTGTTAGAGGAGAAAGGGATTACTCTTTCTCCTGAACAGCTTCAACAATTTCAAACATACTATGAAATTCTAGTTGAATGGAACGAGAAAATGAATCTGACAGCTATCACTGATAAAGAGGAAGTCTACGAAAAGCACTTCTTTGATTCAATCATGGCGGCGTTCTCATTTGATTTCTCTTCTGACTATCATATTTGCGATGTGGGAGCGGGCGCAGGTTTCCCAAGTTTGCCTATTAAAATTTGTTTTCCACATTTAAGCATCACTATTGTCGATTCACTTAACAAGAGAATCGGTTTCTTAGAACACCTTTCATCAAAACTTAAGCTAACAAATGTGTCATTTTATCATGACCGTGCTGAATTATTTGGTAAAAACAAAGATCATCGTGAAAAGTATGATGTTGTCACAGCAAGAGCCGTTGCAAGACTTTCTGTCCTTGGTGAGTTGTGTCTTCCTCTCGTTAAACCAAACGGTTATTTTGTTGCGCTAAAAGGCCCAGGTGTAGAGGATGAATTAGAGTCTGGTAAACAGGCGATTAAGCTTCTTGGTGGAGAAGTTGTGAAACGAGATACGCTAACACTACCTAAAGAAAAGAGTGAGCGTAATATCGTTACAATTAAAAAAATCAAAACAACTCCAAAAAAATATCCAAGAAAGCCAGGCACACCAAATAAAAATCCTTTATAATAAAGATGGACTGCATTTGAACGGATAGGTGTTTCACATGGAACGCTGCTACGACGGAAGGAATTCGGTTTTGAAGCAGCGAATCAGTTAAGGAGTCGATTAAAGGTGGTGTTAGGCGATGAAGCATACGTTTTCACGTCTTTTCGGTTTGAACGATGAAAAAAGCGAGACGATGGAAGCAGAACAAGAGGAAGTGAAACAGCTTCTTGTTGAGGATATTATCCCAAACCGTTTCCAACCTCGAACAATTTTTATAGATGAGAGAATTACTGAACTATCTCAGACGATAAAGACCCATGGAGTTATTCAGCCGATCGTGGTTCGAGAACGTGAAGGCAAGTATGAAATTATTGCCGGGGAAAGACGCTGGAGAGCAGTGAAAAAGCTAGGTTGGGAGCGAATTCCTGCCATTATTAAGGAATTTAACGATTCTCAAACAGCCTCTATTGCGCTTATCGAGAACCTGCAGCGTGAAGAGCTAACAGCTGTTGAAGAAGCTATGGCTTATGCCCAGCTTATTGAGCTACATGATTTAACTCAGGAGAGCCTCGCTCAGCGACTTGGCAAAGGGCAATCTACTATTGCGAATAAGCTTAGATTACTGAAGCTCCCCGAGCCTGTTCAAAGAGCGCTTCTCGAGAAAAAAATCACGGAGAGACACGCTCGTGCTTTGATTCCACTTAAGAATCCTGAGAATCAAGTAAAAGTTCTCACAGAAGTTCTTGAAAGACAATGGAATGTGAAGCAGACGGAAGAACGTGTTGTTCGTATGCTAGAAGGCACTGTACCTAAACCGAAGCCTAGAAAAAAATCGGTTAGTAAAGATATGAGGTTGGCTGTCAATACGATCCGTCAATCGCTTGATATGGTAACAGAGACTGGTTTAACGATTGATACAGATGAAGAAGACCATGACGAATACTATCAATTTACGATCCGAATACCTAAAAAGAAGTAAACTCATCCAAACTGGATGAGTTTTTTTGTACATATAAAACGTTAAACAGATAGTATTAACTTCAAATATGCTGAGCTGTTTTCTGTTTCTATCTCTTTCAGGGAGGAAATGGAATTTTATTGAGAATACCGTCCGGCTAATAACAAACGTGATAAAATAGAAAGAAAGAATGGTTGGAGAATGGGGTGACATCTTGGTGAATATTGTTGCTGTAGCAAATCAAAAAGGCGGAGTGGGAAAGACGACCACTTCAGTGAATGTAAGTGCCTGTCTCGCCTATCTTGGTAAAAGGGTCTTGCTTGTTGACATTGATCCTCAGGGGAATGCAACAAGTGGCGTTGGGATTGAGAAAGGCGATATTGAAAAATGTGTGTATAACATCCTCGTAGATGACCTAGATGCTGGAGACATTATTCAGGAGACGATTGTTGAGAATTTGCACGTCATTCCTTCAACAATTCAGCTTGCAGGAGCAGAGATCGAACTTGTTCCCACCATTTCCCGGGAAGTAAGATTGAAAAGGGCGCTAAATAAAGTTGAAAAAAACTATGATTATATTATAATTGATTGTCCTCCATCGTTGGGGTTATTAACAATTAATGCTCTTACAGCCGCAGATGCAGTGCTTATTCCTGTCCAATGCGAATACTATGCACTTGAAGGACTAAGTCAGTTACTTAATACAGTACGACTCGTCCAAAAGCATTTAAATACAGAATTAAAGATTGAAGGAGTACTGTTAACAATGCTTGATGCAAGGACAAACCTTGGTATTCAAGTGATTGAAGAAGTTAAAAAGTACTTCCAAGAAAAAGTCTATCGAGTGATCATACCAAGGAATGTACGTTTGAGTGAGGCGCCAAGTCATGGGAAGCCAATCATTGTCTATGATCCAAAATCTCGAGGGGCTGAATGCTATTTAGAACTTGCAAAGGAAGTGTTAGTCAATGACTAATCGTGGTTTGGGTAAGGGAATTAACGCCTTTTTCCCTTCCCAAAATGAGAACGAGACTGTGAGGGATATTCCCGTTAATGAGCTCCGTCCTAACCCTTATCAACCGAGAAAGAAGTTTAGTACTGAAGCGATTGAAGAATTAGGTGCTTCGATTCAAACTTTCGGTGTCCTCCAGCCATTAATCGTTCGTCAAAGCATTAAAGGCTATGAAATTGTTGTAGGTGAGCGGAGGTATAGGGCTTCTTTAGAAGCAGGTCTTACAACCGTTCCAGCTGTTGTGAAAGATTTAACAGATCGAAAAATGATGGAAATTGCCTTAATTGAAAACTTGCAGCGTGAGAATCTAAATCCGATTGAAGAGGCGCATGCTTACCAGAAACTGATGGAAGAAACAGATGTGACACAGGAAGAATTGTCAAAACGCCTGGGTAAAAGTAGACCGCATCTCGCTAATTTCCTTCGTCTTTTACAGTTACCTTCTGAAGTACAGGAATATATTTCAGACGGAAAGCTCACGATGGGGCATGGGCGGGCGATACTTGGATTAAAAAATAAAGAAGCTAGAAAGCCACTTGCGGATCGAGTTCTTCAGGAGAAATTAAACGTTCGCCAGCTAGAGAAGTTAATTACGGAATTGAATCAGAATGTTTCACGTGAAACAAAGAGAAAAGAGAAGTCAGATCCGTTTCTTAAGGAAAAGGAAGATCACCTTCGTGAGCGATTTGGAACGTCGGTTTCAATTAAAAGAATGAAGAAAAAAGGTAAAATAGAGATTGAGTTTTTCTCAGAAGAAGATCTAAATCGCATATTAGAAGTGTTAGAGAAAGAAGATAACGAATAAAAGCATAAACTGCCATTCAGTTTATGCTTTTATTCTAGCTTAGTAGAATTTGAAACGAACTTAATGGGGTGGTAATGTGATTTATCTTGATCAAGCGGCAACGTCCTTTCCTAAGCCGCCTGAAGTTGTTCAGGCTATGACTGAGTGTATGACCGAATACGCGGCAAATCCAGGTCGTGGTGGACATGCTTTATCCAAGCGCGCTGATAACATGATTGTACAAGCACGTGAACAGCTGGCTGATTTTTTTGGCTTTGACCAACCTGAACGCGTTTGTTTTACAGCAAACGCTACAGGAGCTCTTAATCAGGCAATAAAAGGTTTTTCCTTCAATGAAGGGGATCATGTATTAACCACTTCTTATGAACACAACTCAGTACGTCGTCCTTTAGAATATATGAAGAAAACTTCAGGAATTGAAGTGGATTACATTAATCTGGAGACGACTGAGGAATTTGATGTCGAGGCATTCTGCAATGCCATACGATCTTCTACAAAAATGATTATTGTTTCACATGGCTCTAATCTAACTGGTAAAATTATTCCTATCGATGAGATTGGAAAAATAGCCAGAGAACAGGGAATTACGTTTCTCGTAGATGCCTCCCAAACAGCTGGTATTATTCCTATTCATATGGAGCAAATGAGCGTTGATCTATTGGCTTTCCCAGGTCATAAAGGTTTACTTGGTCCGCAGGGTACAGGTGTACTAATGGTTAGCAAAGCGGTTGAGCTTAATCCTATATATCATGGCGGTACGGGGAGTAGTTCTGAGTTGGTCGATCAGCCACTAAAATACCCTGAACGCCTTGAGAGCGGAACCGTCAATACACCAGGAATTGCCGGGTTATTAGCAGGTCTCAATGCAGTGAAGAAAATGGGTCTTCATAAAATAAGAATGCATGAACTGCATTTAACTGAGCATCTAATAAATGGATTAAAAGAAATTAATTATGTGAAGGTGTATGGACCTAATAAAGAACGCCTTGGAGTTATCCCTTTTACTATTGAAGGAATTGATGCTCAGGAAATTGCAATTATACTTGATCAGCATTACGAGATTGCAGTAAGAGCAGGCCTACACTGTACTCCACTTGGACATGAAACGATCGGAACGACCACTACTGGAGCGGTACGATTAAGTGTGGGACCTTATAATTCAATAGATGAAATTAATAAAACCATCCAAGCAGTAGAAGAAATTGTTGAGGGGTACTTTGGCTGAGGAGATGTAGGAAATGGTATTATTAGGAACAGTTGTGAATGGTGCAGCCATTATTGCGGGTACGCTGATTGGCACGGTTAGCAGTCGCATCCCTGAACAAACGAAAACGACAATTATGCAGGGCCTAGCTTTAGTTGTTTCTGTTATCGGACTACAAATGGCCATGAAAAGCGAGCAGTTCTTAATTGTAATTGGCAGTCTGGTGCTGGGCGGTATACTAGGTGAGTATTGGAATCTAGAAGGAAAGCTGAATGGTTTAGGGAAGTGGATTGAGAGAAAAACTGGTGCTGCTTCGGAAGGCAGCGTAGCTCAAGCTTTTGTAACAGCTACACTCGTTTACGTTGTTGGTGCTATGGCTATTCTTGGGGCACTTGATAGTGGCCTACGAAATGATCACTCAATATTATTTACAAAGTCTTTAATAGATGGTTTTACTGCAATTATGTTTACAGCAACGCTAGGTTATGGTGTATTGTTTTCAGCAATACCCGTAATGCTGTATCAAGGAGTTCTTGCTCTCTTTGCTGCACAGATAAACCAGTTTGTCCCCCAAGCCCTTCTCGATGCGTTTATTGCAGAGGTAACTTCTGCAGGAGGAATTATGATTCTAGCAATTGGATTGAACTTGCTCGGTATTGTTAAAATTCGAGTAGCTAACTTTCTCCCTGCTTTATTAATTGCAGCTATTCTTGTCTCAAGTCTGTACCTGATGCCTTCGATGTTTTAGAATGCGATTATTTAATCAGGTTTTGTTAAGCAGTCAAAAATCAAGAAACCATATGATTTAGTAACAGAGATCTATATTAAAAAGACCCGTACTCTGGTTTTGTAAATGACCAGGATACGGGTCTTTTTGTCGACGTTATGGAAGTTGAAGAAGGTCATCTCCCCAATTTAAGGCATTGTTCTTCTCGAGTGACATATCTGATCCATATGCTTCAATAGATTGATGAAGACTTATAGCCATAACATCAGCCATTTTCATAACTAAATTTAATCGTGTATTTTGCAAAACAAAGTATTCCATGAATCCACTAACATTCACGATCCCTGTTAAATGAATATCCCCAACTTCTGGGAGCTCTTTTTTTACTCCCGCACCTGGCTTCACAGGGCCCTCTCCTGCCGTAATAATTCCAACAGAGTGAAGACGTCCGAGACAAGCATCAATTCCGATAATAAATGGACGAGTGTGCGTCTGTTCAATTGATGTCATCACTTCATTTAAATTCACAGCATGAACTGGTGACTCAAGCGTACCGTATACTGTTGCTTTTGGCTGAAGCTGCTGCAATTTGCTTCCAACAAGCGGGCCTAAAGCGTCTCCCGTTGAACGATCCGTTCCGATGCAAACGATCACAATTGAATCTGTTCTTCTCGTTGGCAGCAGAAGCGAAATCCTCTCACTAAGTGTTTCTATAGCAAGATCATCCTCATGATGGATTCGATATACAGCAGGTTTTTTTTGAAAAAACTTGTCTCGAAGATTCATAGGATTCTCTCCTTTGTAATAGTAGTAACAGTATACGGAATTTTGACGTGATCTATACATACAAGATCATTTCTGCCGTGGATTTTACTTCAATTTCGTATTGAGTAAGACTAGGAGGGAATGCCATGATAAGCGGTGGAATGAAATGGTTGTTTCTTATATTAGGAACGATGATTGGTGCAGGCTATGCATCAGGGAGAGAACTGTGGCAATTTTTTGGTCATGAAAGCGTACTGGCTATCATTTTATTTACAGTCATGTTCTCGATTTGTTGTTATGTGATTATGAAAATAAGTTACGAAACGAAATCCACTCATTATTTGCCGATTTTGGAACGACTTGTGGGCAAAAAGTTAACCGGAATCTATGATTTACTCATTATCCTGTATTTGTTTACAACAACGATTGTAATGTTTGCAGGTGGTGGGGCAACGATGGAAGTGGTTCATCTACCTTATTGGTTAGGTATTTGTATTCTTGCTGTATTAGTTATTATCCTTTTCTTCTGGGATATCAACGGGATGTTATCAATGAATGCCATTATTCTTCCTTTGCTTATTATTCTCTTACTTTCAGTACTTGGATTGTTCATTCACTCGAATCCCTCAGCTATGCTTTTTAATTGGACAAAACAAGCGAACTGGCCAGCGGCTTTTACGTTCACAGCGCTAAATATTTTACCACTTGTCGCAGTCCTTTCAGCCGTCGGTCATCAAATTAAGCATAAAGGAGAAATTTGGATTGCGAGCCTTGGAAGTGGATTAATTCTCGGGGGAGTGTCTTTTCTTTATAATCAATCACTCATACAGGTGGCTCATGACCTTCTTTTATACGAGATCCCATTGTTTGCGATCTTAAAAACGTATCCGTACTATATGATTTTGATTATGTCTGTCTTACTATGGTTAGCCATATACACTACAGCTGTAAGTGGAGTCTTTGGTCTTACATCGAGATTTCGAGATTTGCTTGGTCTTCCTCTATGGATTGTCGCTTTTATTATTGTCATGATTATGCTTCCGTTTACTGCGTTTGGTTTTTCTACACTAATTGCTTTTTTATACCCTCTGTACGGTGTACTTAATCTCTATATTTTAGCATCTATCTTGATTTTCCCAGTTCTTAAACGGTATGATTTGTTATCATAGTACTAAAAACTGGGAGGTATGTGGATTGGATTGGTTCGATTCTTTGTGGACGCCTACATATCAGTATTTATCCAATCGTGAGCTTTGGGGGAATATGGTCAAAAGTGCACTTACTATTTTAGCTATTTTAATTGGTACATGGATCTTTTTGCGAATAGCAAAATCAGCATTAGGTCAGATTTTCTCTATTCGTTTAAAAAGCCCCCTCCGGTTATCGGAACGTAGAGAAGCGACTCTCATAAGGTTGATTGAGAATGTTCTAACCTATGTTACTTATTTTGTTGCACTAGTTATGATTTTGAGTGAATTTGGCGTAGACGTTCGGACCCTAATTGCTGGAGCCGGAGTGGTTGGTCTTGCTGTAGGTTTCGGGGCACAGAACCTTGTTCGTGATGTTATTACAGGTTTCTTTATTATTTTCGAAAAACAGTTTTCTGTTGGCGATTATGTCCGTATCTCTAGTGTAGAAGGATTTGTTGAAGAAATTGGACTACGCGTTACGAAAATTAAAAGTTGGACAGGAGAACTTCATATCCTACCGAATGGTAACATTAGTCAAGTAACGAATTATTCTATTCATAATAGTATTGCCGTTGTTGATGTGAACATTGCGTATGAAGAACATATACAAGAAGCCGAGAAAGTGATCATTGATTTAATGGACGAGCTGTATGAGCAGTTTGATGCTATGATTGTGAAACCGGAATATCTTGGAGTCCAGGATTTAGGGCAGTCAGAAGTAGTTCTTCGTATTATCTCAGAAGTGCATCCAATGGAGCACTGGGTCATAGGGCGAGAAATCCGAAAAGCGGTTAAACAACGTTTTGATGAAATTGGTATTGAAATTGCTCTGCCACGCGTTGTCATGTATCAGCGTGATGAGCAAAGTGAAGTAAAAGAAAAAGCATAAAGGGGGAATCCTTATGTCTGATAAAGACTTTGGCTTGAATGACATTGTCGAAATGAAAAAAGCGCATCCGTGTGGAGAAAACCGTTGGAAAGTAATTCGGATGGGAGCAGATATCCGAATCAAGTGTCTCGGGTGTGACCATAGTGTGATGCTTCCAAGAAAAGAGTTCTCTAGAAAATTGAAAAAAGTTCTTGAGCATGCGGAATCGTGACCGTCCATATTGGGCGGTCATTTTACTTATAGAGAAAGGGGGACGCTTGTTTTTTTGCTTCGTCATCTCTATAATTGATAAGGTATGTCGTTCGTTGAACAAGATGATCAAAAAAGTCTATTTATGGCTCATTTAGCCATCTTTATATTTATAAAAATCGCCTTCTGAGGCAGATACTTTTAAAGGAGTGACCGAGATGGCATTAACCACCGGTATTGTAGGACTTCCAAATGTTGGGAAGTCAACTTTATTTAACGCAATTACACAGGCAGGAGCAGAGTCAGCTAACTATCCGTTCTGTACAATTGATCCGAACGTTGGAATTGTAGAAGTTCCAGATGAGCGTCTTCAAAAGCTAACTGAGCTTGTAAATCCAAAGAAGACTGTACCAACAGCTTTTGAATTTACAGATATTGCTGGGATTGTTAAAGGGGCAAGTAAAGGCGAAGGCCTAGGAAACAAGTTTCTTTCTCATATTCGTCAAGTAGATGCGATTTCTCAAGTTGTTCGCTGTTTCGATGATGAGAATATTACACACGTTTCTGGTAAAGTAGATCCCATTTCTGATATTGAAACGATTAACCTTGAGCTAGTCCTCGCAGACCTTGAATCAGTAGAAAAGCGCATCGCCCGTGTTCAGAAAATGGCGAAGCAAAAAGATAAGGAAGCGCTAGCTGAATTTAACGTTCTCACAAAGCTTAAGGAAGCATTTGAAGAAGAACAGCCTGCTCGAAGCGTAGAGCTAACGGAAGAAGAAGAGAAAATTGTTTACGGTTACCATCTATTAACGAAAAAGCCTGTTCTTTACGTAGCAAACGTTGACGAAGATGATCTTCTGGACCCAACTGATAATGAATATGTGGCTAAAGTTCGTGAATATGCTGCAAAAGAAGGCGCAGAAGTTATCGTCGTTTGTGCGAAGATTGAATCCGAACTCGCTGAACTTGAAGGCGAAGAAAAAGATGCATTTCTTGAAGACATCGGAATCTCTGAGCCGGGATTGAATAAATTAATCCGCGCTTCCTATGACCTTCTTGGACTAGCTACTTACTTCACAGCTGGTGAGCAAGAAGTTCGTGCGTGGACATTCCGTCTTGGAATGAAAGCTCCACAAGCAGCTGGTATTATCCATACAGACTTCGAACGTGGTTTTATCCGCGCAGAAATTGTAGCTTATGATGACCTAGTTGAAGCTGGGACAATGGCTATCGCGAAAGAAAAAGGAAAAGTTCGTCTTGAAGGAAAAGAGTACATTGTAAAAGACGGAGACGTGATCCATTTCCGCTTTAACGTTTAAGATATAGATTCAATTTCTACGGTACTTGCTAATAAAGAATTAATTTGGTATAATCTAAAGCTGTGAGTAATTATCTTTGTATACTTACTCCTTGCTCTTAATTCCAGTTAAGAGCCGTTAGACCAAAAGGAGGTGAACGGAATGCGTAACTACGAAATTATGTACATTATCCGTCCAAACATTGAAGAGGATGCACAGAAAGCTCTTGTTGAGCGTTTCAACGGTATCCTTACAGACAATGGTGCGGAAATTAATGAAACTAAAGAAATGGGTAAGAAGCGTCTTGCTTATGAAATCGAGAATTTCAACAGCGGGATCTACATGCTTCTTAACATTAACAGTAATACTGAAGCGATTGATGAATTCAGCCGTTTGATGAAAATCAACGACGATGTTCTTCGTTTCATGACGATCAACCTAGAAGAAGCTAAAAAGTAATTGTTTTATAAATAGGAGGGGTTCTGATGCTGAATCGCGTCGTATTAGTTGGACGTTTAACAAAAGACCCTGAATTGCGTTATACCCCTAGTGGCGTAGCGGTTGCGAACTTCACACTTGCTGTGAATCGCCCGTTTACGAATCAGCAGGGAGACCGCGAAGCTGATTTTATCAACATTGTTGTATGGCGCAGACAGGCAGAAAATGCAGCCAATTTCTTGAAAAAAGGCAGCCTTGCTGGTGTAGATGGACGAGTTCAGACTCGCTCTTATGATAATAGCCAGGGACAGCGTGTGTTTGTGACAGAAGTGATGGCTGAAAGCGTCCAATTTCTCGAGCCTAAAGGTTCTAACCAAGGCGGTGGCGGAAGCGGTAACAGTAGTAACTACGGTGGCGGCAACCAAAACAGAGAAACCGGCGGTTACGGGAATCAGAACCAAAATCGTGATAACAACCGTGATCACTCCAATTTTGGAGATGACCCGTTTGCGAGCGATGGCAAGCCGATCGACATTTCAGATGATGACTTGCCGTTCTAATACTCTCTGTTTCGAGCGGTGAAAACAGAGATCGAATTTTAAATGCAAAGGAGGTAACTACCCATGGCAAGACCAGGTGGACGCAGAGGTCGTCGTAAAAAGGTTTGTTTCTTCACAGTAAACAAAATCACTTACATCGACTATAAAGATACAGATCTTCTTAAGCGCTTCGTATCTGAGCGTGGAAAAATTCTTCCACGTCGTGTAACAGGTACTAGCGCTAAATATCAACGTCAATTGACTCGTGCGGTTAAACGTGCTCGTCAAATGGCTTTACTACCATACGTACTTGGTGAGTAAGTTTTAAAACAGTGGGACAATGTCCCACTGTTTTTTTCTATACAAGTTTATTCTGAAATAATGTTTTTTTACATTGTTTGAGAATAAGTGGTTTATCATTTCACATTTTGAGGGAATAAGAACCTTACAAGAGATCTGTAAGGAGGAACCACAATAATGAAAAATGTGGAAACAACAACAATTAATCTGACAGAGCAGCTTAGTATGAACTCCCTTATGGCATTCGTAAAAAAAGCGAAATCGTTTAACAGTCACGTGTCACTTTATCGTAATGGTCATAGCATTAACGCAAAGAACTTAACTAGCGTTATAACGTTCAATCTTACGGTGAAAGAAAATGACTCACTTCTTCTTATTGCTGACGGTGAGGATGCTACCGAAGCATCTATGCAATTAGAAGAATGGCTTCAAAATGAAATGGATAGCGCAAAAGAAGAGACTTTATCTCTTATGTAATACATAGTAGGCTGTTTAGAAAACAGCCTTTTCTTAATGCTTACTATTCAAATTAATGAAACATTTGCTGAAACGGGCAGAAATTCTTACAATGTAGTAAGGGGATTTCGACCCGTTTTTTTGAATTATATAAAAGGTAGTTTATTTAATTCGTGTAAACACTGGTATGGTAGGGCGTGAGACTGAATGTAGATTTATTTAGTAGTCGGACCTAATCGCCCACTTCCGCTTTACTGATCTAGCTGCAGTGGGCAGTCTCTCGATCACTTCACCTTTTCCTCCGAACACAAAGACCGTGTTCAAATGAAAAGGTTCCAGTGCTTGTCGAGCCTAATCGCTCACTTCCGCTTTACTGAAAAGGAGTTAATGATGAAGAATCGTGCTGTTGTACCGTTAGTTGAAGGAGCTGCGCTTGCGGCTGTGTTTGCTGTTTTATTTTTGGTAACGATGTATGTTCCTGTTGTTGGTGTAATTACTTTATGGGCTCTTCCAGTGCCGTTTATTTTAATGGTAGTTCGGAATGGGTTGAAGAGTGGATTGGTGATGTGGGCCGTCACTATCGTTATTGGGGTATTAACAGCTGGTATACCTTCGTTTGCTTTTACCTTAGTATTTAGTCTTGGTGGTTTAACTGCTGGGTACTTATATTATCTTCGTAAATCTGCGCTTGCTGTTTTACTTGGTAGTACCATTGCTTATGTTGTTGGTTTGGTTATCATTTTCATTTCAAGTATTTTACTTATTGGTCAAAATCCAGCCGATTTATCTATGGAAATGATGAATCAATCTTTTCAACAGGCTGAGTCAATGGCGAAAGCTTTAGGGGGGAATTCGGATCAAATTGCTCAGGCTAGGGATCAAATTAGTTTGATTCGATATCTTATTCCAACTGTTCTTGTGTTAATGGGGGCGGTTATTGCGCTTATATCTCAACTTATTTCGGTGCCGATTTTAAAGAGGGTAGGGAATTTTCATCCACCAGTCTTTCCACCAATCCGAGAATGGTCATTTCCGAAGAGTTTTTTATGGTATTATTTAGTTGTTACTATTGTTATGATGGTAGGATTAGAAGAAGGATCTGCTGTATTTGTTGCATCCATTAACGTTTACTTAATACTCAACGCACTGATATTTGTTCAGGGGATTGCAGTCATTTACTTTTTTAGCCATCAAAAGGGGTGGCCCATCGTCGTGCCAATTCTGTTAACGGTTCTTGGCTTCGCACTAACATCATTTATTGTTATTATTGGAATCATTGATCTTGGTTTCGAATTGCGAAGGAGAATGAAATCATAGGTAGGAGCTGAAAGTATGCCAAAGTTTTTAACGAAACGGTGGCATGGTTATCATGTGGTAGCCTTGTTCGTCATTTCCATCCTGTTTATCGGCATCATCACCTATTACAACTGGATATTAGGGGTTGGAAGCGTAGTGGTCATGACGCTTCTTGTTTATACAGCGATTCGAGCTGAATCTTTATTTCAAGCTGCACTTAGGGATTACGTATCAACTCTGTCTCACCGCGTGAAGAAGGTGGGAGACGAGGCTCTTATGGAGATGCCTTTTGGAATATTGCTGTATGATGAGGATTATCACATCGAATGGACCAATCCATATTTGCCTATCATGATGGAGAAAGAACAGTTGATAGGACTTTCGTTGAATGATATATCAGAGCAAATTCTTCCCTTTTTGAAGTCAGAAGCGAATGAAGAAATTTTAACGATCCATGATCGTAAGTACAAAACGTATTTCAAACAAGAAGAAAGACTTCTCTATTTCTTTGATGTGAGTGAAAAAGTAGAAATACAACGTCTTTATAGCGAAGAAAAAACGGTTGTTGGGATTATTTATCTGGATAACTATGAAGAAGTAACCCAGGGACTTGGTGATCAGGTGCGTAGTAACTTAAACAGCTCTGTTACCTCGATTCTAAATAACTGGGCTGATGAGCAGGGAATTTTCTTGAAGCGAAGTTCATCTGAGAAATTCTTTGCTGTATTAAATCAAAAGATCCTTCAGGATTTGGAGAAAAATAAATTCTCTATCCTTGATGAAGTGCGTGAAGCTACTTCGAAAGAGAACATTTCCATTACATTGAGTATAGGTATTGGTAGTGGCCATAGTACACTTACGGAACTTGGTCAATTAGCTCAATCTAGTCTTGATTTAGCACTTGGACGTGGTGGTGACCAGGTGGCGATTAAGCAGACAACCGGGAAAGTGAAGTTCTATGGAGGAAAGACCAATCCAATTGAAAAGCGGACAAGGGTTCGAGCACGAGTTATTTCTCACGCTTTAAGAGAACTTGTACTGGATAGTGATCAAGTCATAATTATGGGACACAAAAATCCTGATATGGATTCTATCGGTGCATCGATAGGTATATTAAAAGTAGCACAGGCTAATGGAAAAGAAGGTTCTATCGTTTTTGATCAAAACCAACGGACAAGTGGTGTCTCAAGATTAATGGAAGAGATTGAAGGGAATGACCAACTTTGGGCTCGCTTTATTGACCCTGAAGATGCGCTTGAGAATTGTACACCGAATACGCTTCTAGTTGTCGTCGATACCCATAAACCTTCTCTTGTGATGGAAGAGCGCCTTTTACAAAAGCTTGACCATGTGGTTGTTATTGATCATCATAGACGTGGAGAAGAGTTTATTGAAGATCCAGTTCTTGTGTATATGGAGCCATATGCTTCTTCTACAGCTGAACTTGTAACGGAACTCTTTGAATACCAGCCTAAAAGGCTCAAAATGGACATTATGGAAGCAACAGCTCTTTTAGCAGGGATTATTGTGGATACAAAAAGCTTTACGCTTAGAACCGGTTCTAGAACGTTTGACGCTGCATCCTATTTAAGGGCACATGGAGCTGATACTGTTCTTGTACAGGAGTTTCTACGTGAAGACATTGCCTAGTATATTAGGAGAGCCAGAATTATCGAGAAATCGCACATCTATCGAAGCGGTATTGCGATTGCACTCGGTGAAAGAGATCAAACATATGATCAAGTATTGATTGCCCAAGCCGCAGACACGCTCTTATCAATGAGCGGCGTGATTGCTTCTTTCGTTATTTCAAAACGAACTGATGGTAAGATTAGCATTAGCGCAAGATCGCTTGGTGATGTTAATGTTCAGATTATAATGGAAGGCCTTAATGGCGGTGGGCACTTAACCAATGCTGCGACGCAAATTGATTCTGGATCAATCGAAGAAGCAGAAGAATTGCTTAAGGAAACAATTGATAACTATTTGGAAGGGAGCGAAGATGAATCATGAAAGTGATTTTCTTAGAAGACGTAAAAGGTAAAGGTAAAAAAGGCGAAGTGAAAAATGTGGCAGACGGTTATGCTCGTAACCATCTGTTGAAGAATAATCTAGCTCTAGAAGCAAATAATGCAAATATGAAAACTTTAAAAGCAAAACAGCGCAGTGATGATAAAAAGGCTCAGGAAGAGCTTGATGAGGCTAAAGCACTGAAGGAAACAATCGAAAGCCTTGAAGTTGAATTGGAAACAAAATCTGGTGAAGGCGGCCGTTTATTTGGATCCATTACAAGTAAAAATATTGCTGAAGAACTGAAAAAGCACGACATTAAAGTGGATAAACGTAAAATCGAGCTTGATGAACCAATCCGTTCACTGGGATACACGAATGTACCCATTAAATTGCACCATGATGTAACAGCAACTGTTAAAGTACATGTGGTAGAGCAATAATAGGTGATCACGGGTGGAAAATAGCGAAATGCTCAGGGGGAAAACAACATGAGTGATTTATTTGCTGATCGTACGCCACCTCAAAATATAGAAGCTGAACAAGCGGTAATCGGTGCTGTTTTCTTAGAAATTGATGCTCTGACAACAGCAACGGAAGTATTGCAGCCAGAAGACTTTTATAGAGCGGCACATCAGAAGATTTTCTCTGTCATGATTGATCTCTCCGAGAAGGGTGAGCCTGTCGATCTTGTCACGGTTACATCAGAGCTGCAGGATCTTAAAATTCTTGAAGAAATTGGTGGAGTATCTTACCTAAGTGATCTGGCTAATTCAGTTCCTACGGCTGCGAACGTTGAGTATTATTCTAAAATTGTAGAAGAGAAATCAATCTTAAGAAGACTTATTCGCGCCGCCACTGATATAGCTTCCGATGGATATGCGAAAGAAAATGAGATTGAAAACCTTCTATCAGAAGCTGAGAAATCCATTATGGAGGTTTCTCAGCGAAAGAATACAGGAGCATTTATATCTATTAAAGATGTTCTTGTAACTGCCTATGACAATATTGAAATGCTACAAAACAGTACGGAAGATATTACAGGCATTCCTACAGGGTTTTCTGAGCTTGATCGAATGACCGCAGGCTTTCAACGAAATGACTTGATTATCGTTGCAGCAAGACCTTCTGTAGGTAAGACAGCTTTTGCTCTTAACATTGCTCAAAACGTCGCTACGAAAACGGATGAAAATGTTGCGATCTTTAGTCTTGAGATGGGTGCTGAACAGCTTGTTATGCGTATGCTCTGTGCTGAAGGGAATATTGATGCACAACGTCTTCGAACAGGTGGACTGACAGGAGATGACTGGCAGAAGCTGACGATGGCTATGGGTAGTCTTTCAAATGCCGGTATTTATATTGATGATACTCCTGGTATACGAGTTGGTGATATTCGTGCTAAATGTCGACGCTTGAAGCAGGAGAAGGGCCTTGGCATGATTCTAATTGATTATATGCAGCTTATTCGTGGTAATGGATCTGGGGAGAACAGACAACAAGAAGTTTCCGAAATATCGAGGTCCTTAAAAGGCATTGCACGTGAACTAGAAGTACCTCTCATTTCACTATCACAGCTCTCTCGTGGAGTTGAGTCGAGACAGGATAAAAGACCAATGATGTCTGATATACGTGAATCTGGAAGTATTGAGCAGGATGCTGATATTGTCGCGTTCTTATACCGAGATGACTATTATGATAAGGAATCGGAAAATAAAAACATCATTGAAATTATTATTGCAAAGCAGCGAAATGGCCCAGTTGGAACAGTAGAGCTTGCTTTTGTGAAAGAATACAATAAATTCGTTAACCTAGAAAGGCGTCATGATGAAGGTGACATGCCACCAGGTGCCTAAAAAAGCCTCTTTTATGAGGCTTTTTTTATTATAGTTCACAAAAATGAGCATAATAAAGGCACTCCATTTGTCTTATTTTTATTCAAAAGAAATAACTAAATAACGAACATAATTATATTTATTTATATAATTGTTCGGGTTTGTTGACTTACAACCATCAAATTGGTACACTTACCCTGGGTTTTTTAAAAAAAGAAGTATGCTTCTTGATGAATTAATCGTAAGAAGCATCTGGAGGTGCTCAAATGCCATCAGTAGTTGTGGTAGGAACACAGTGGGGCGATGAAGGTAAAGGAAAGATTACGGATTACCTCTCGGAAAATGCAGAAGTTGTCGCTCGTTATCAGGGTGGAAACAATGCAGGACATACAATTGTATTTAATGATACGAAGTACAAACTTCACTTGATTCCATCAGGAATTTTTTATGACGATAAAATTTGTGTCATCGGAAACGGAATGGTTGTTGATCCAAAAGCTGTTCTTGAAGAACTTGACTATTTACATGAACGCAATATTAATACAGATAACCTGCGCATTAGCAATCGCGCACATGTTATTCTTCCTTATCACTTGAAGCTTGATGTCGTGGAAGAAGAGTACAAAGGCGAAAATAAAATTGGCACAACGAAAAAAGGAATTGGACCAGCATATATGGACAAAGCTGCAAGAGTGGGAATCCGTATTTGTGATCTACTTGACAGAGAAGTATTTGAAGAGAAGCTGGAGCGTAACCTAACTGATAAAAATCGTCTTCTAGAGAAAATGTATGAAGTTGAAGGCTTTAAAAAAGAAGATATTCTTGAAGAATACTACGAGTACGGCCAAAAGATTGCAAAGTATGTTGTAGATACTTCAGTAGTCCTTAATGATGCCATTGATGAAGGACGTCGTGTTCTATTTGAAGGTGCACAAGGTGTCATGCTTGATATCGATCAGGGTACATACCCATTTGTAACGTCTTCAAATCCAATTGCTGGTGGGGTTACAATTGGTTCAGGTGTAGGACCTAGTAAAATTAATCATGTTGTTGGTGTTTCGAAGGCTTATACGACACGAGTAGGTGACGGTCCGTTCCCTACTGAGCTTCATGATGAAGTAGGCGACCAAATTCGTGAAGTAGGAAATGAATATGGTACAACGACTGGCAGACCGCGCAGAGTTGGCTGGTTCGACAGTGTTGTAGTACGACATGCACGCCGCGTAAGCGGAATTACCGATCTTTCTCTAAATTCCATTGATGTACTGACTGGCATCGAAACGCTTAAAATTTGTACAGCCTATAAATACAAAGGTGAAGTTATTGAAGAGTTCCCAACAAGCCTTAAGGTTCTTGCTGAATGTGAACCTGTTTATGAAGAAATGCCTGGTTGGACAGAAGATATTACTGGTGTGAAAAACCTTGGTGATTTACCACCTAACGCACGTCACTACATTGAGCGTGTTTCACAATTGACAGGTATTCCATTATCAATCTTCTCAGTAGGTCCAGACCGTAATCAAACAAATATGATTCGTGGCGTTTTTGCTTAATTAATCGAGCTGGCAGCTGAGACTGCCAGCTTTTTTTAGAACATTAGAAGTTGGAAAATTCTGCAGAAAAACGATTTTTGTGGTAAACTTGGACTATCAAAATTGTTAAACTTTGATGAGGTGTTCGCATGAGTCGGAATAAAAGACAGGTCTTTCGTCAGCAGCTTGACGTTCCTTTTGCTGCAAGGATGAGAATTATTGAAAAGAACACACCTGTCGCTACGGATTTTAACCATAAAATTTATATTCATGATATCGGACTTGAAGGTATTGGTTTTTCTGTAGATTTCGAAGCGCCAATGCATACGAATATGGAGTTTTCGATTAAGTTAAATGATGAACCATTTCGCATTACAGGTGAAGTGGTGTGGGGGAAGCCAAACGATCCTAATGATCCAAACACAAGAGCAAGCCACTTTTTTGGTGTGAAGTTTCATCTCAAAACGGATAAGGAATCCTCTCTCATTTTTCAAGAGGTCAATCGTTTCGCTATTAAACGTCATCGTCGGAAACAAGAAATTCGTGAAATGATGAAAGAGCGATTAAATAAACAGGCAAAGGGGTAAATTAGGACAGAGTTAACTTACTCCATGGCTGTTTTTTTATTTTCTTTTCAAGATCTCTTGCTTTTTATGAAATCCAATGATATGATAAATCTTGTCGTCGTTACACGATACTTATGACGAGCCATTAGCTCAGTTGGTAGAGCATCTGACTTTTAATCAGAGGGTCGAAGGTTCGAGTCCTTCATGGCTCACCATTTTCTTTAGATGAAAATGATACATATCGTCGCGGGGTGGAGCAACGAGCGTTACTTCATTGAATCAACATCGAGTTGTTTCGACGGATACGCATCGGAGCATAATCTTGCAGAGGACGAAACAGTGCACAGCATAAAGAAGCAAGTGCAGCAATCTTTCATTCATATCGTCGCGGGGTGGAGCAGTTCGGTAGCTCGTTGGGCTCATAACCCAAAGGTCGCAGGTTCAAATCCTGCCCCCGCAACCAAAAATTTAACTGCGTCGATTAATCTTCCTTGTTAAATTTTTATCGGAGTCCCTTCAGGGGCAACCTAAACACATAACTTGGTATGATTTCTCTCAAACGTAAGTGAACAATATTAGAATGGTCTCGTGGTGTAGCGGTTAACATGCCTGCCTGTCACGCAGGAGATCGCGGGTTCGATTCCCGTCGAGACCGCCATTTAATCTATTAAATGGAATTAGTAATATGGCTCTGTAGCTCAGTCGGTAGAGCAACGAGCAAAGCTTCATCGAATTTCCGACGAGTTGTCCCGACACAGCTAGCTTCAAAGCAAGGCTTGTAGAGGAAGGGACAGAGTTTTACACAGCATAAGCTGATGGACAGTATATCTTATATGGCTCTGTAGCTCAGTCGGTAGAGCAGTGGACTGAAAATCCACGTGTCGGCGGTTCGATTCCGTCCGGAGCCACCATTATTTTTCAATTAACAACGTACATATATCGCATATCTCTCATTGAGAGGTATGCGTTTTTTGTTGTAGATTTTTTAAAGCGAACTATTTCCTGCAGTCGTGATCCTTATTCAAAGTGTAAGGTAATCGATGAAGAACCTTCCAGTTTTCTGGTATGAGTTGCCACGATCGTGACGAAACGACTACATTTTTATTACAAGTTGAGTATTTGTACCCATGTGACTTCCTGTATGTGATAAAGTGCGAAACGTGAGCAAAAAAGATAGTTTTAGCTTTAGCGGGAGGAAGTCACATGAAAAAAATAAATGTACGTCGTTTTATACAACTTTCGGTCATTGTAACGAGTGTTAGTACACTTTTTTGGATAGAACCAGTTGGTGCATCAGTTTATAATCTCATGAAGCCTGTTTATCACGTTTATATAGATGGAGAAAACGTAGGCACTGTGGATAGTCGAGCGGTGTTGAACGAAAATATAAAGGAATTAAAAAAAGAACAAGAAGCAAATGGTGTGAAGTTATCAGTTGAGAATGACGTGGAGGTTGTGACGGAACGCTTATTTAAACCTTCAGTTGACAATAAGGAAGCACTCGAGCAATTAGATGAAGAAATTACGTTTACTGGTGAAGGGTATACCCTATCGTTTGATGGAGAGCAGGTAGGGAGCTTCGTGAGTGAGGAACAAGCAAAAGATGCTCTATGGGAGTACGCTAAGTCCTTACTTACTGATGATAAAGTGAAGCAAATTGAGAGAACAAGTCTGAATGTATTCGAATCAGGTGATAAGCCTCATCCGATCGATGCTGTTGAGCTCTCACAACCGTTTACAGTTGAAAAGAATGAAGTGAACCCAGAGGATATTTTAACGGAGGAGGAAGGAGTGTCCCTCCTTAAATCAGGTTTTGAAGAAGAGGTACCATATAAAGTTACAGAAAACCAATCTCTTAAACAAGTAGCTAAAAAGTTTAACATGGATGTTAAAGAATTAATGGAAAAAAATAACCTTTCTAGTGAGGATGAGATACAAAAGGGTGATCAATTAAACGTTCTTGAGAAGAATAAATTTGTAAACGTGATGGAAACGGTAGAAATTGAAAAAACAAAAGAAATTCCATATCAAGTTACTAAGAAGAAAAGTGATTCTCTCTTAAAGGGTGAGAAGAAAGTAGCGCAAGATGGAGAAAAGGGTAAGAAGACTGTTACTTATAAAGTAAAACGCGAAAATGGAAAAGCCGTTGAAAAGAAAGTTGTGAAAGAAGACGTTTCTAAGGAACCTGTAGATGAGGTAATTAAAATTGGAACAAAGGTAATTCCCTCAAAAGGAACTGGTTCATTTGCATGGCCTGCTGTAGGAGGAACAATTACAAGTAAGCAGGGCGATCGCTGGGGATCTTACCATAAAGGAATCGATATTGCGGGGGTATCAGATAAAACAATCCGTACAGTGGATAATGGAAAGGTTACAGCTGCAGGTAAGCGAAGTGGTTATGGGAACCAGGTTACTGTTAATCACAATAACGGTTTAAAAACAACTTATTCTCACCTGGCGTCCATTTCTGTCTCAGTTGGCGATACGGTTCAAAAGGGTAACAAAATTGGAGTTATGGGTAATACAGGAGATTCAACAGGTATTCATCTTCATTTTGAAGTATATAAGAACGGTGATCTTGAAAATCCAATGAATTACGTGAAAAAATAACCTTCAGTGAAAACTGAAGGTTTCTTTTATGGCTTCCTGGCGAAAGATGTGTTTGAAGGGCGAATGCATTAGTAGGACTTCATAAGCCATTAGGTAACGATGTTATAAGACGAAAGAGAAAGGACGTAGCGTTTCTCTTATAGAAGTTAAGGGAAGAGCGGTAGGGAATCGTAATAAAACCTACATAATATGATAAAATAGACAAAAGTATGCATGTTTCATATCAACGGTAAATTGATATTGTCATATCAAAGAAGGAGCGTTCATAATGGACAAGAAAATTCTTGTTGTAGACGATGAAAAACCAATTGCGGATATTCTGCAATTTAATCTTGAGAAGGAAGGCTTTACGGTAGTTTGTGCTTACGATGGAGACGAGGCTATTGCTAAAGTTGAGGAAGAGAATCCAGATATGATTCTTCTTGATATCATGTTACCTCAACGTGACGGAATGGAAGTTTGTCGTGAAGTTCGTAAAAAATATGAAATGCCAATTATTATGCTAACGGCAAAGGATTCTGAAATTGATAAGGTGCTAGGTCTTGAGCTTGGTGCTGATGATTATGTGACAAAGCCTTTCAGTACACGTGAGCTTATTGCGCGTGTAAAAGCCAATTTGCGCCGTCGTCAGCAGGAGCCTGAGAAAGAATCTTCACCGAACTCGCTTATTAAAGTGGGTGCGCTAACGATTCATCCAGATGCTTATCTTGTTACGAAGCGTGAAGAATCAATTGAGTTAACACATAGAGAGTTTGAATTGCTACATTATTTATCAAAACATATAGGTCAAGTTATGACACGAGAGCATTTGTTACAAACTGTTTGGGGATATGATTATTTTGGCGATGTTAGAACAGTAGATGTAACAGTACGTCGATTACGCGAGAAAGTCGAAGATAATCCAAGCCATCCGACGTGGATTATTACAAGACGTGGCGTTGGCTACTATATGCGTGAACCGGAACAGGAGCAGTAAACTTTAGATGGGAAAGGTCGGTTTTTTTAAATCCATTCATTTTAAGTTTGCGATTGTTTATGTCCTTCTTATTCTTGTTGCAATCCAGTTTATCTCTGTTTATTTTAACGACAAGTTAGAAGAGCAGTTTCAGAGTAACTACGCTAGTTCCATTCGTGATCGTGCTGAGCTTCTAGCTGATAATGTCTCTGATCAGGTGAACAGTAAGAGCGATGAAGAAGATGATACGATTAATAACTTGATTAGAAATTTTAGCCAAAATGAAATTCGTCAAATTCTAGTAGTTGATTCATTAGGTCAAGTAGTCGGTACGCTTAATGATGATGGTCTAGAAGGAACACGTGCAACGAATGATTTCGTGGATAGTGCATTAAATGGTGTAGCTGAACAAGAAATTCTTCTTGATAGTGAAGGAGAGCGGTTTTTAGCTTATGGCTATCCTATTAAAGGTGAAACGAACACCACTGTTGGAGCGGTTTACATTCAGGCAAATATGAATCAGGTATTTGAACAAGCAGATGAAGTGAATAGTTTATTGGCTCAATCTGCCTTGATTGCCCTGGTACTGACAGGGCTACTTGGTATTATTATCTCTCGTACGATAACAAGGCCAATTTCGGATATGCGAAAACAAGCACTTGTGATGGCCCGAGGCGACTTCACTCGAAAAGTGAAGGTGTATGGAGAAGATGAGATTGGACAGCTTGCGCTTGCCTTTAATGATTTAACAAGAAGGCTTCAAGAAGCTAATGCCATTACAGAAGGTGAGCGACGTAAGCTTACTTCTGTGCTTGCTTATATGACAGATGGTGTTATTGCTACAGACCGAGAAGGTATGATCATTCTAATGAACGATCGTGCTGAGGAAATGATGAACGTTTCACGTGAAACGGTTCTTGGAACATCACTAAACAAAATTCTTCAGTTCGCTGAAGAGAAGACGTGGGATGATGTTTACAATGGTCCTGACTCAATGATTCTAGATTTAAGTGATGATCAACAAACGTTTATTATTCGAGTTAACTTTTCCATTATCCATAAAGAAGACGGTCCAATTAATGGATTGATTGCTGTCCTTCATGATATCACCGAGCAAGAACAGCTTGAACAGGAGCGACGTGAATTTGTAGTGAATGTATCACATGAGTTACGTACGCCTCTTACAACGATGAGAAGTTACCTTGAGGCGCTTCAGGAGGGAGCCTTGCAGGATCCTGAAATTGCTCCGCGCTTCTTAAGCGTCACGCAAAATGAAACAGAGCGTATGATTAGGTTAGTTAATGATCTATTACAGCTTTCTAAAATGGATAAGAAAGAGTATCATCTTGAGTTTACGGAAGTCGATTTCGTTGAGATGTTTGATCATGTGCTTGATCGTTTTGAGATGTCGAAGCGAGAGAATATTGAAATTGTAAGGCAACTTCCGCGGTTAGCGATTTACACCAAAGTGGATAAGGATAAAATGACACAGGTGCTTGATAACATTATTTCTAATGCAATTAAGTACTCCCCGGATGGAGGTACCATCACAGCAAGATGCTGGACGATTGGGAAGAAGATCCGAATCAGCATTAGTGATGAAGGTGTTGGCATACCCAAAAATAATCTTTCGAAGATCTTTGATCGGTTCTATCGTGTAGATAAAGCTCGCTCACGGCAGCTTGGAGGAACTGGACTTGGTTTGGCTATTGCCAAGGAAATGATCCATGCCCATCATGGGGATATCTGGGCAGAGAGTAAGTGGGGACATGGAACAACGATCTACTTTACTCTCTCTTATAAGCGAATAAGGGAGGTCGAAGACAAGTGAGAATGACGAAGAAACAATTTGAGAACTTTAAAACCGTTTTACTAAATGTTCTCGTTTTAACTAGCTTGTTTCTAACGTGGCAGATTTGGACATTCGAACCTGAGTACGAAAAGGAAGCTGCTCCTACAGAACCAAGTCCTGTTGGTATTAAGGAAGTAAGTATCAATGAAGTTGTAAAACCAAATCAGCTCGTTTATCACATTGATAATCAACATTTTACTTCCTTTTATTCCAATACCATTGATTCTTTTTACAATGAATTTATCTCCGGAATGAAAATCAAGTCCTTTACGATGGAGAATGATATGAAAAGTATACGGGAGACCGGCAATAGCGTAGAGCTTATTTTTCCAACATTGCTTTCAAATGACGTTTTGAAGAAACTAGTGAGCATTTCGAAAGACGATATTCCTTTGTCGACATTCGATCGCATTATCATTCCGTCTATTGCATCAGGTAAAAACAATGAAATCATTTTCCTCAATACATCCAATGGTGATGGAATGCGAGCTACGGTTGAAGCTTCGAATGATATAAAAGAATGGTATTCAAACGTCTTCTCTTCTTTTGAGGTTAATAGTAGTGAAGCTGAAGAAAATAAGATCTTTCGTGCCAAACCGTTTCAAGTTTCTGACGAGCTACCAATTTTTTATATTCCGATACAAGGGCCTTCTTTAGCGACGTTCGGAGGAAGTTCCGATGAGCTAGCAAATGAAGAAGATTTTAAAGAAGCGCTTTTTCCTGAACAAGATCGTGTTGAGAAGAACTCATTCAACAATATTTCTGATCTTTATACAGACGGTAGCCGAGACTTAACATTTAGTCATGAAAATGAATTTATGGTGTTTAAGAATCCCCCTTCTACAACAAGTCGGTATGTATCGAATGAATCTCCTATTCTGGATGCCTATGGATTTATCAATAAGCATTTTGGTTTTCGTATCACCGATTACGATGATGATGAATATGTGCTGAACGAATGGATCAGATCTTCTGATAACAATACAGATCAAATTACCTTCCGACTATATACGGGAGGGTATCCAGTTTATAGCTCTTCGACAGAAGATCTTGATGAGATTGATGTAACTCTTGAAAATGATGATGTTAGCACGTACAAGCGAATGTTGAAGGTTATTCAATACGCTAGAGAAATTGGAGATCGTAAGCTACCGAGTTATGAAGAAGTCCTTTCTCTACTAGACGAGGGAAGTTTTAAGAAAACCGAAATACAAAACATAACAATGGGTTTCACAATTGATCGGTCAGCAGAACAAAATTATGAGTTTACACTTATTCCCCAATGGTATGTGAAGTTGAACAATTCCTGGACACCGCTACAATCCATTAGCAATGAACAGGGAGGGGAATCAGTTGGATTGGAATAGAACGAAAACGATATTAATATTAACGTTTCTTGTGTTTAATATCTTTCTAGCTAGTGATTTATTTAAGAAGCAAACCGAATTAAGTGATCTCGAGCAGTATGAGCAGGTTACGATTGAAGATCAATTAAAGAATTTAAACGTCACATATGAGAAAAACCTTCCTGTTCAAACGGAGAAGATGTCATTCATTAGTGGAGACGTTCATGAATTTACAGAGCAAGAAGAGAAAACGTTAGAAGAGGGAACAAGTCAGGACATTACGCTTGATGGACGAAAGTTAATCTCCACTCTTAAGAAGCCGTTCCCGATAAGCGATCCGGACGAGCCTTCTGCCTTTTCAATATTTCTAGAGACGTATGTGTATGAAGGTGGGAAGTATCAGTTTTACGCCCGTGATGAGAATAATCCAAACATTATTTATTTCGCGGAAACCTTTGAAGATCGTCCTATTTATAGCCAGGATTCAGGTATGCTAATTGTTACGCTTGAAGATGACAAGGTTGTCTCTTATACGCAAACATACTCGAACTTAAAGAAAATCGGCAAAGAACGTAAAATCGATCCAGCTTCTGAAACGATTGGGCTTCTTGTGAATCAGCAGGATATTTCTTTAAATGACAAAGTAGAAGACATGTCAATTGGGTATTACACAACGGTTACGAACGAGGATGACCGCGATACATTTGTTTTCGTTCCAACGTGGCATGTTGTCGTTAAGAACGAAAACAAGGATAAACCAATTCAGAACTATTATGTCAATGCGATTGAGAAAACAGTCTTTAGTGATCCTAAAGAGGTCGAAACCAATGAGCAAGAGGATGAGAAGGATTCAGATGACAGTGAGAAACCGGATCCTTCTAAGCCTAAAACGGTAACAAGCGATAAGTAGGAGAGGAATGGAATATGTCTCTTGAATTTAGTGTGCTTGCAAGCGGAAGCACTGGTAACGCCATTTATGTTGGTACAGAGAAGCATAAGCTTCTTGTAGATGCTGGATTAAGTGGAAAAAAACTTGAGGAACTGTTCGCAAAAGCCCATCTCGATCCAAAGGATCTAGATGGGTTGCTTGTGACTCATGAACATAGCGATCATATTAAAGGTCTTGGCATATTTGCAAGAAGGTATAAGCTGCCTATATATGCAAATGCAAAAACGTGGGAAGCGATGTCAGGTCTAATTGGTGCAATACCAGTAGAACAAAAGTTTCAGTTTGATATGGATACTGTGAAAACTTTTGACGATCTTGATGTCGAATCCTTTGGTGTCTCCCATGATGCAGCAGAGCCGATGTTTTATGCCTTTCATCACGAAGGTAAGAAACTTAGTATCGCGACAGACCTTGGATATGTGAGTGATCGAATCAAAGGAACAATTCGCAATTCAGATATGCTTGTATTTGAGTCAAATCATGACATCAATATGCTTATGATGGGGCGCTATCCATGGAATGTGAAAAGACGAATTTTAGGTGACATGGGTCACGTTTCGAATGAAGATGCGGGAGCTGCCCTATCAGATATAATTGGTGATCAAACAAAGCGTATTTATTTAGCCCATTTAAGTAAAGATAATAACATGAAAGACCTGGCAAGACTTTCTGTCCAGCAAACCCTTCAACAAAATGGCTTTGCAGTTGGGGAGCAGATTGATCTATATGATACAGATCCTGCTGCGCCAACACTTGTTACGAAGTTATAACGACAAGCTTGAGTGAGGGCAAGTAAGATAGATTAGTCTTGATTCTGGTGTCTCCTTTTTTAACTGAAAGGAATGGTGAAGAATTTGGGCTATTATGATGGTGATGAAAACAATCGACCGATGCGACAGAAAGGTAATCGCGGCGGAGCATTTATGGCTGGACTGATTGGTGCCATTCTTGGCGCATTACTTATTCTCTTTACTGTGCCTGCTCTCTCGGATGTAGGCGTGCTGCCTGATATTCAACCACCGCAAGATGAAGAAGCGGAAGTGAAGTCGGAACAGCGAGCGATTACTAAAGATATTAGTATTGATGTAACAAATGACATTACGTCAGCTGTTGCGAATGTAAGCGAAGCGGTTGTCGGAGTGATTAATTTACAAAAAACAGATTTCTGGGCAGAGGATTACGGAGAAGCTGGAGCGGGATCAGGCGTTATTTATAAAAAAAGAAGGCGGAGAGGCATTTGTTGTTACTAACAATCACGTGGTTGAAGGTGCGGGGCAGCTTGAGGTGAGCTTAAACGCCGAAAAGCGCGTTTCTGCAGATCTTGTAGGCACTGACCCTCTAATGGACCTTGCCGTCCTTAAAATCCCTTCTGAGGCCGTTACAATGGTTGCTGAATTTGGTGACTCGGATACACTCAAGCCGGGTGAACCAGCTATAGCCATCGGTAATCCATTAGGCTTTCTTGAAGGGACCGTCACACAAGGTATTATTAGCAACCCTGAGCGTTCATTTCCAGTAGATACCGATCAGAATGGGACAATTGATTGGAATGCTGATGTAATTCAAACAGACGCTTCTATTAACCCAGGTAACAGTGGAGGAGCGTTAATTAACATCTCAGGTCAATTAGTAGGGATTAATTCAATGAAGATCGCTCAATCAAGCGTAGAGGGAATTGGCTTCTCGATTCCAATCAATATCGCTGAGCCTATCATTAATGATCTAGAGTCGTATGGAGAAGTCAGAAGGCCTCAAATAGGAATAGGAACAAAATCACTCTCGGAGATTCCTACCTATCACTGGAGTGAATCACTAAAGTTGCCAGATAAAGTCGATTATGGAGTCGTAGTTATGAGTGTTTTTCCTACTTCTTCAGGTGATATTGCGGGTTTAAAAGAGCTTGACGTTATAACAGCAATGGATGGAGAAAAAATTAAGAATTCAATCGACCTTCGTAAATTTCTTTATACAAAAAAAAGAAATTGGAGATCGAGTGAAATTAACAGTCTATCGTGAAGGCACGAAACAAGAAGTAGAAGTGACACTTGCCGAGCAGCAAAGCTCTTAAATAGCGCAGGAGGGGAAACTCTCCTGTTTCTTTTTGGAGAAACCTATGCACAGTGGATAAGTGAAATGAAGGAGAGGTAGAATGAAAATATATAGTTGTAAAGACCATGTTGAATTGGCTCTTGATGTAATTGTTGATGAAACAGAAAGTTTCCCTGTATTAGAAGAGCTTGAGAAAGAATCAAATGAGTTGTCCACAACATGTGAGTATTGCAAAAACAGCGCAACATATATGGTATCGAACTAATATTCGGTCACGACATGTGGATGGAAAATGTGTATATGTGGATAATTTCTGTGGATAACTTGTTTATCTGCTGTGGATTTAAGATAAAAGGATAGGTGTGGATAACTTTTGAACATAAGTATTGTTACTGTGGGGAAACTGAAAGAAAAATATTTAAAGCAAGGGATTGCGGAATATACGAAACGCCTCGGTCCTTTCGCAAAAGTAGAAGTGATCGAGGTCTCAGATGAAAAAGCTCCAGAGAACCTAAGTGACACCGAAATGCTTCAGGTGAAAAAAAGGCGGAAGGTGATCGCATTATGAGCAAAATTTCACCTGATGCTCACGTAATTGCCTTAGCTATTGAAGGAAAAATGAAAACTTCTGAACAGTTAGCACGTGACCTTGACCAGCTCGCAACATATGGAAAGAGTAAGGTAGCTTTTGTTATTGGAGGCTCACTTGGTTTAAGTGATGATGTTCTCAAGAGAGCAAATGACACGCTTTCCTTCTCAAAGATGACTTTTCCTCATCAGCTAATGAGGCTTATTCTAGTTGAGCAGGTTTATCGTGCGTTTAAGATTAATAGAGGCGAACTGTATCATAAGTAAATGTGGATATAAAAGAATAGAGTCAAAATCTCAAGTTTTTCCGGAGAAAACTTATTACTTTGTTCTCATTGTATTCAGTACAGTAGGAGCTAAACTTGGCTAGACCAAACACTGGGGTCATCATGTCTCTTTTAATCTCATATAGAAGCAAATAGAGGCTGGGACAAAACCCG
>NZ_JBITPM010000022.1:0-103180 GCF_050467905.1 Pseudalkalibacillus sp. NRS-1564
CTTTTCTATTGCAAAATACACCTGTTCCTCATTTGGACCAGTAAACATATTTTCCAACACTGTTTTAATATTTTCCTGAGCTTCTTTTGATTTGTCTACTTTCGGTTCACTCCCCTCTGAACTGTTACCCGTTTCTTCGGAGTTCGCGCAACCGACAGCTATTAGAAGGATTCCCAGCATTATAAAAGGTAGAAAGTACTTCTTCATTGTTTTCATTGTTTAACTCCCTCCCATTCTTCAAATTCATAACACATTAACCCAATCCATCTATATATATCCTTTATAACTAACCCGCTTATTCAAGAAACTTGCCCTAAGACTGAACCTTCCACACCATTCGCCCATCCTTATTTTACCATAAAATAGATCTATCAAATTTATAAGCCCTGTTACAACTCACAGGTCTTTTCATGCACCAGTTTTAAAGAAGCACTTCAAAGTAGCATTATTCACCAAACTTCAGAAGATGTTTAAGGAAAGGAAAACAGTCTCTAGTCATGTTCCCATATAAGCAAATTAAAAGGAGCCCGCTTCATCACCTAAGTTGAAGCGAGCCCCTTTTTAATTCAATGGACATCATTTATTAAAAATCTTTTTCAGAAAGATAGTTCATCTGAGGACTTTGCTTTTGGTCCCCTACTTCTTTTCCTGTTTCTTTCACAGCTTCCTTCGCACGTCGAACAGCATGACCGTATTTACGCTCCCAACTCTTCGTTGCAATAGCGAATGCAATAAGCGTTACAACTGAAAGAGCTCCAGTCGCTGGTAGGAATGAAGGCGAGATCACCCCATCTGCATAAGCTACACCAATTGGTGAGAAAAGGATGTACGTTTCGCAAATGCTTGCGATTAATAAAATACCAGCTGGCGCGCTGTATTTCCACGGTGTCATGTTGACCTTTGAAGCCTTCGGGAAAACATAAGCTTTTTTCTGTGGCTTAACGTAAGCAATCCCAAACATGATCGCCACTTCAGCGACAAATAGAATACCGTAAATATGAATAAAGTGAATGTCGAGCGGAAGACCAAAGAGCTGTTCTGTTCCCCACACCATCATGTAGTAAGCGACCACATGGAAAACAATCGCTACCTTCGCCGCTAATGCCGGCACCTTCTTCGAGATAATTCCGATCAATACAACAGCCACAATAGGGATGTTGAAAAAGCCTGTGAATTTTCGAATCAGGTCCCATAGTCCGTTCGGTGCGTACATCAACATCGGTGACACGAAAAACGTCACGAGTGCAATAATGGAGCCAAACCACTTACTAGATTTAATCAGCTGTTCGTCTGAGGCATCCTTTTTAAACGCAGGCTTATAAATATCAAGTGCAAACATCGTTGAAGCACTATTCAATAGGGAGTTGTACGAACTTAAGACGGCCCCAAGCAATACAGCTAAGAAAAAGCCAGATAAGTAAGGTGGCAGCACATTGGTTACGAGCGTAGGATACGCCAGGTCAACGGACTTAAGATTCCCACCGTAAAGGTGAAAAGCGATAACACCCGGAATCATCATGAAAATCGGAATGAGAAGCTTAAAGAATCCGGAAAAAATAACGCCTTTCTGGCCTTCCTTTAAGTTCTGTGCACCGAGCGTGCGCTGAATGACGTATTGATTTGTTGCCCAGTAAAACATGTTAGCGATAATCAGACCGGTGAAAATTGTACCGAATGGAACCGAATCATCCGCTCCGCCAATCGCATTCAGTTTTTCGGGATTTGTCGTTGTGATGGTTTTTACACCGTTTAGAAAGGCGCCATCTCCAAGTGCGACAAGTCCGAGAATCGGAACGAGCGCTCCGATAATGAGTAGACCGACTCCATTGATTGTATCGGAAACGGCAACGGCTTTTAACCCGCCGAAGATCGCATACACCGCACCGATGATGCCGATCCCCCAAATTACAACCCAGATCGACTGGGTGTATGTAATGCCTAAAATCGATGGTACATCAAACAATTTCAGAACGGCTAGAGCCCCAGAGTAGAGCATCGAAGGAATCGTGACGAGTACGTACCCAACCATAAATAAAACGACAGTATAGCGACGCACCCCTTCATCAAACCGTTTACTAAGAAATTCAGGAAGGGTTGTAATTGACATGTTCAAATATTTTGGTAGCAAATAAAGTCCCATAAGAACAACCGCTACCCCTGCCGTTACTTCCCAGGCCATGTTCGATAAATTCGTCCGAAACGCCTGACCATTTAATCCAACTAACTGCTCAGCAGAAAGGTTCGTTAGCAAAAGCGATCCAGCAATAAACCCACCGCTCAATCCTCTTCCTGCCAGAAAATAACCTTCTGACCCATTCGTTGTTCCTCTTGTTTTGCGATAAGCTATGTATCCAACAAGCACCATGAATGCTATACACGTAAGCAATGTAAACCATAGTGACTGCATCTTGACTCCTCCTCTACCCCAAGAAAAAAATTTTCTCGTATGATTGTAGTAGATGGAATATCCTTTTTATTATATTAGTAAACATTTATTTGAAATTCGGGGTAGAAAACAGGTGAAAGTTAGTAAAAAAGGAGTGGAATTCGGAAGATAATCTCTCATATAAAAAAGAGCATATAGTTCTTTCTAGTAAATCAGGAGGTTTTCTAACATAATTAATAGACAAAAGTGAATGTTGCGAAATTATCCCTCTCCCTATACACTTACTCAACAAAATACTATACCTTTACTCTCTATAACAGAAATAGAAAATTCCTAACAGAACGAATCTCTCTATCACAATGAAAAGAGGTGAGTGCATGTATTCTACTGGTATGAGCACATTTGAATTTGTGATCTACTTCGCATTTATCATGCTATGTTTTGGGATTAGGATCTATCGCGAACGTGTTAAAGAGCAAAAAATGGAAATCCATCAGTTGAAAGAGGAAAATGAAAAGCTGAAAGAAGCCGTGCGTTATTATCATGAACAGCGGAGGAGTATGGGTTGAAAACGGAATAAAGATAAGGAATTTAATCACAAGCAAACCATTATTCTAAAATATAAAAGACACATCCAAGCTGCATTCTGGATGTGTCTTTTGGATATTTATGATAAATCGCACTTTCATTGATTACTTATTCAAAGCCCACCCACGTAATCTCTCTCACTTTTTCATTAAATGAAAATTTCATTAAATGAGGTGCGTCACCATATGGATTTTCCACCTCTACTTCCCATGTGGACTCGTACTGTTGGATGTTGGTTTTTGGGGTTTCTTTTCGTACGCGTATGTATTCCTCTTCAGTAACGACCTTCTCTTCACCATTCTTCTTTAGAATGTACTTTCGATCTTTCTCATAGCCAATGTTATCCCCCGTATGACTCTCTAACCAATTTTCTACTTCGGTAGAGTTTTGTTGAGCGATATCCAGGATATTGGCTTCCGTGATTTGCGGCTTTTTCTCTAAGAGATCAAAAAGAAAGTACTCACGATAATCGCAATCCGCATCACAAACATCGACCACAAGCGCATCAGCTGGTAATTCACTACTTTCTACCTTTTCCTTACCGGCAGTACTAATTCTGTAGGATTCGTCATCCGTCTGAGGGTGATTTGTTCGTTGACCGCTCGCACTTAAATAGAAAGCATCCACATCCTTTTCTTTAAGCATAGGCTTCTTTATAAGGTCGATTTGTTTCAAGAAAAAATCCGCTTCCGTCAGCGTTTGACCCGCAAAATGTATTCCCTCACTTCCAACCTTCGTTCGTTCTACTATAAATTCCTCATCATTAGCTGCAAGTTCAATATTGTAGTGAACCTTCTCGGGAGAAGCGTTCTCTTCCACAACCATATTGAAATCGTTAATTGTTCCTTCATCACTGATTTCCATATCAAAATCGATTACTTTTGAAGAATCATTTTCATTTCCGAGCTTATTATGTATGTTCTTCCATTCTTCCGCTAAACTTCCACTATAGAAATTAGTATGAAGAAGAGCGACTTCCTGTGGTTGTTCATATAAAAAAGTTTGAACCCAAGGAACAATTGATGAGGTTACGAAGATAAATAAACCTACATAAACAGCACGCTTCTTAGCCTTCACATTTACTTTAGTTTTAGTGAAAAACAAGAAGTATACGAGGGCGCCGAGTGGAAGCCGCCAATCATTGAGTTGCAACGAAAATCCTCCAAGAAACGTATAGCCGATCAGCTTTAAGAACAAATAGTGTTCAGAATCAGCCGCTTTCCGAAAAATAATAATGAGAACTATTAGGATGAGAACGTAATATAACAACCAAATCAAGTTTTCCATGTTTCACCTCCTATCTAAACCGTATCATAGTGATGGTGCCTGTCACCACCCGTTTTCACTCGAACATTGTCGAAACGGTCCACTCCACCTAATCGTCACTCTAAGGCGGTTTGTGATCTCCTTTTAACTCCACTATAATGGAGGGTAAGCTACTTAACAGGCTAGAAAGGAGTACGACATGTTTACGACATATCGCTCTAAAATGACAACCTGGAGAACGGTTTTCTTCATCTTCATCAGCGCGCTTACAACGCTTGCCATGTTTTTGATTGATCCGGTATCTTCTAGCTCCGGCGAATCTGCCGCTCTATATATCATGATTTTTATTTTAGTTGGGTGTGCGCTCTCGATATTAATGGCATTCGTTGTATATCGAACAAGCGATGAGAAAAAAGGATGGGCTACGATCGGATTGCTGCTTACACTTTTCAACATCGCTGTAATCGCTTACTTTATCTATGTGGGTCTTCGGCTAGCATAAGCTGATTGAATATAAACCAAAAACGTCACTCATAAAAATCACTAAACAAAACAAGCGTCTTCCCTTTTACGGATGGGAAGACGCTTGTTTATGGACAGCTTCCATATGCTAACATCCCTTAAGCCTATTCTCTTTCTAACAAAAGAACATCCTAACCAAGCATGCTTCGTGATAAAATACAATAAAAGGAAATTCACTAAAAGGACTGAATCCAATGCCAAATCAATACTTTATTGGTATCACACCACCACCCGACTATCTTGCCAAAGTTGAACATTTCCAAAGAAAATGGATCAACTTCCTAGGAGTAGAACCACATATTACTCTGAAGGCGCAGGGCGGATTAACTCCCGACAAGAAGTGGATCGAAAAAGTGGAGAACGTGTGTAAAAAGATACAGCCTTTCATACTAACATTAGCGAAACCTAACTACTTCGGTGACAATATCCTCTATCTAAGTGTCATTTCCGATTCGTTATTTTCGCTCCATGAAGCCATTGTAAAGGCGATTTCTCCACCCGAAGAGCTCATCAAGCAATACTTTGAATTAGATGACTACGTTGGGCATCTAACTCTCGGCAAAGAACAGTACGGTATATCGAAATCTGATTTAAAGGATATGGAGCTTTTAGCAGAACAGGAACTCACGCCCTATCCAACGTTCACAGTAGAATCCATTCGTATTTATGAATTAAAGCCTAGCAGCAAGCGGTACGAACCTTATGTAGATCTTCCGCTAGGAGCAAATCTATAACTTATTTGAACCCCTCCGTTTCTTCGAGACGTAGGGGTTCTTCTATCTTCTTAATCTCACAAGATCCTGAGCTTCCATAATAGAAAAAGAAATGAAAGATCCTCTCTTCATAACATATGATGAACAAATGCATCGTTTCGGAAGGAGTGGCACAGATGCTCGAAAAATTCGTAGATCGCCTCCCTATCATGCCAATCATTCAACCCGTTAAAATAAATCACGGGATTCCCGTTTATGAAGTAGCTATGAAGGAAAGTTTTCAAAAGCTTCATCGCGATTTGCCTGCAACACGCGTTTGGGGATATAACGGGCAATACCCTGGACCTACGTTTCAAGTTCACCGAAATCACCCGATTCGTGTTCTTTGGAAAAACGAGCTACCTGAAAATCATTTTCTCCCAATTGACCACACCGTTCATGGGGCTGGCACAAACGTTCCTGACGTTCGTACTGTTGTGCATCTTCACGGTGGGGTAACACCTGATACGAGCGATGGTTATCCTGAGGCGTGGTTCACTCGAGGATTTCAACAGGGAGGACCCTATTTCACCGATCCCATTTATGAATATCCAAATCATCAAGCAGCTACGACCCTCTGGTATCACGACCATGCGATGGGGATTACCCGATTAAATATCTATGCGGGTCTCGCTGGAATGTATATCGTTCATGACGAAGAAGAGCGATCCCTCGGGCTACCAGAAGGTGAGTTTGATATCCCACTTCTTCTTCAAGATCGTTCTTTCCATCGTGATGGCTCTTTGTACTATCCTGCTGAGCCAGACCCTCCTGTCGAAGGCGTTACGCCATCGGTCCTTCCAGATTTCTTCGGTAAAGCCAATCTTGTTAACGGGATGGTATGGCCTTATCTGGAAGTCGAGCCGAGGAAATACAGATTTAGAATCCTAAATGGATCAAACGCAAGATTCTATCGATTCTCCCTATCCAAACAGCTCCCAATCGTTCAAATCGGCACAGATCAGGGGCTGCTAGGAAAGCCGGTGCCTGTCACCCGCGTTTTGATCGCTCCTGCTGAACGTGTCGACGTCGTTATTGATTTCAGTCGCTCGGCAGGTGAAACCCTTACCTTAATGAACGATGCCGCCTCCCCATATCCTCAAGGGAAATCTCCGAATCCAAAAACAACGGGAGTAATCATGCAGTTCCGTGTGAAGAAGAAGCTCTCTCGTCCCGATCAAAGCGTAGTTCCTCAGACATTGTCTCGGTACCAGCTCATAAACGAACAACAATCAAACAACCAACGAAACCTTCTCCTTAACATGAGACCTGATCAATACAAACGATCGATTCACCTATTAAACAATCAGCTATGGTCTGATCCAATCAGTGAAAAACCACAGTTAGGTGATGTAGAAATATGGAGTTTAGTCAATGTCACACACGCAACTCACCCGATTCATCTTCACCTCGTTCGCTTCCAAATTCTTGATCGGCAGCCTTTTGATCAGAATCTGTATGAAAAGCAAGGAAAAATCGTACCAACCGGCCCACGCATGAAGCCAGATCCCAATGAACAGGGATGGAAAGATACCGTGCGAGCAAACCCAAAAGAAATTACTCGGATCATCATGAAGTTCGTACCTTATGCAGGTTTGTTTGTATGGCACTGTCATATTCTCGAGCATGAAGATTATGAAATGATGCGACCTTATGTAGTGGTCAAAAAATAAGAGAGGGGTCAGGTACGTACCTGACCCCCTCTTTGGATTTCTTCACCTCAAAATGGTATTCTTATTCCGATAATAGCTTACATAAAAGGAGCCTACATATGACGAACCCATCTATTTGCGTGATTGGCGCAGGCTTTCATGCAACGACGAACATTTATCCCGCTCTTGTCGAAACAGGTGCAACGATTACGGCTGTCGCTACACGAAACTTAGAACGCTCAGAGCAAACACTCCTTCGTTTTGGAAGCAAAGGAACGCCGTATGATAATCACAAGAAAATGCTAGAACAAGAATCATGTGACGGCGTCATCGTTGTCGCACAGCCAACAGACCAGGCAGCCCTTGTTATGGACTGTATTCAAGCAGGAAAGAATGTATATGTCGAAAAGCCGCTCGGCATGACAACGGAAGAGTCAGAACTAGCGGCAGATGCTGCGGAGAAAGCTGGCGTAAAGCTCATGGTTGGCTTTATGAAGCGCTATGCGCCGATTTATGAGCAGCTTCACTCGCATATTACAAGTGAAGAACTAGGATCAGTTCGTTCATTCGAAGCACGATTCGCCGTTGATACAACACCCTTTTGCCAGAATGATGAAGAATTCCTAAAGTTTGCTGCCATTCACATCGTTGATTTAGTTCGCTACCTATTTGGAGAAACAGCAGCTGTAAGTGGATTTAAAAATAGCTCAAGTTCACACGTCAATCAAAGCATTAGTCTTCAATTCGAAAGCGGAACAGTCGGCACCCTTTCGTTCACCGGAATGACAGCCTGGTCTAGAGAAAGCGAGAAACTGACGGTTACGTTTGATCACGGGTTCGCCTCAGCCGATGAGATTCACACCCTAACCGTGCACAAATCTCAACCCTTTAACGAACTCCCGTGGAAAGCACCGGCTGAATCCGATTCCGTCTACAGCCCTTCCGCCTCAACGATGTCAGGCTCTATGAGAGATCTCTATCTCCGCGGCTTTGTCGGTGAAATGCAACACTTCGTCTCATGCTGTACAACAAATGAGACGCCCCGCTCAGATGGAAAAGATAACATTCGTACGATGGCGTTGATCGATCGGATTTTGAAGACGTTAGATTAACAAATCCATACTAATTCGTTCACATTTTCTAATCACAAAAAACTCCGTAGATTGCTACGGAGTTTTTCAATTACACTATAAACGATTTCTACCTTTCTACTCGCCGCTTCTTTCTCTCCATCAAAACGACGATCAAGGCACTAGCCGTGACAACCAGCATAAAAATATTAAGCCAGGTTAATTGGATGTCCCAAAAGTAACCGACCCCAGAAATAATAACATTCAATAGCATGATTACAATAAAAGCATTTTCACTTTTAGTAGATTTCCTGTTTTCAAAAAACAAGCCCATGATCATTCACCAACAATCTTATAAAATAGGGTGCATTCATTATTCAACTACTATTTCAAAGCCCGTCCACATACTCCTTCGCTTCCAACAGCGATAACCCAAATACTTCTCGCGCTTTTTTCACGGCTTCTACCGTTTTTCCTTCTTTCATGAGCTCTCGCAATTCATCGTTAATCGGATGTTCAGGCAAATCCAGATGCTGGGCCATTCGATTTAACTGATCGTGCATACTTTTCATTCGCACGCTAAGACTATTCATCTGAGCACTTACTCGAAAAACGAGATAAAAAACAGCTGCTAACAAGCCTACAAGTGCAATCTCCATCACGTCAACATTCCCCCTTCCTCATTTCAAACAGCTATAAATACAACCATACTGATAGCACACCGAAAACAACGATAAATAAACCGTGTCCCAGCCAGCGATATTTCTTATGAATACCAACCCGGCTTTCTAAATGTCTAAAGTACATGGCACAGCACAAAAGTCCTAAGAAACCGATCCAGAAGCCTTGTTGATCATTGTAAACGATGGCTAGTTTGATTATTCCTAATCCTACAAACGCCATGCCAACAGATCCTATCGCAGTATAAAAAAACAATCCTAACTGATTGTTCACAAGCTTCACCACCAAAGCACTTTTTAAAACTAGCTCACTGACTAAAATGATAGTTAAATAGCACAAATCCCATAAATAAAACGTCAGCTTCTGCCTTATATGTATCTACCATGTCTAACTCGTAAATCGAATTTCCTACTTCCGCTCTTTTCCCTTCAGCAATCTTATGGTTATCTCTACGTATCACTGTTTTAGACCCAATTCCAAATGACTGATAATGATAGGTGTGATCATAATAGTTAAGATAGAGACTTTCCTTTAACTTGGCGACATTTTTGACTGAGTAGTCCATTTGAATGCTGCCTACTTCATCGTTATTGGAGAAAATCAGCCATTCATTTGTTCCGCGAATGCTATTTTCATTTTTACCTTTTAAAACGATGTGATGACCATCTTCTGACGAAAACGCTAGATTAAGAAACCATCTTCCTGGGCTGTCCATAATATCTGCGACAACTCGCTTCCACGGCTTGTGATAAAATCGCTTGTATTCTCCAACAAGTTCCTGTCCGTCAAACACTCGCTTCGGCGCTGCTGAGACTCGATCTCCTAGGCGTGTCACCATACGTTCTTCATCCGCTTCTGGCTGAAAAGCAAGATCCTTCTTATGCTGCCACTTCATCACAAAAAGAATCAATATAGCCGCCACCGGAAAAACCATTAGCAACAAGAGCTGATCCATCTCGAATTTCCCTAGAAACAAATAGCGTAGAGCTAACCCTATAAACCCTACAACAAATAGTAAAAGTAGTTTACCCAAAATGAACTCCTTTCTCGCCAAACACAATCCAATGATTAACAAAATATCCATTTTTGTTACACTACTATTTACGAATCGATTTAATAAAAGTTTCACACCTTATCACAGGCTAGCCCTTATCCCCACCCTCTAACAAGAAAGATCCTCACCAGCTCGCCATTGATTAATCGCTTCTTTCACAAATTCCTCCACGCCGCTTCCCTGTAAATCAATTGATTTTTTAATCCGGATACATCCTTTCCCACAATCCAAACCATTCAATAATTCACTTGCTCGATCAATTTTCTTAATATCTCCTACATAAAGGCTTACATAGGACTTTTGAGCATTAAGATTAAACAACACGCTCGATTTCCCCTTATAGCTAAGCATTTTATATTGAATGCCTTCTTTAAGCTCTGGAGCATTTTCGAGTATATACTGTCGTACTGTAAGGAGCTTTTCCTTCCTCCAATCATCCTTTAGCTTTTCGAAATATTCCTCTGGTGTTTTCGCTTCATATTGCATGTTTTAGTCTCCTTCTTATTATTAAAATAAGCCACCGTACTAGCAAGAAAGACCAAATTGCTCTCGCGCCTCCACTTTCGGAAAGCGCTTAAAACCATTAACCTATTAGATAACTCTTGATAGATACATAAAAATTAAAGAGTGCGGCAACGAAAAAGAAATAACCTAAGTAGGGTGTAGCCTCTTTTTTACAATATTCTATCCCCATAACCAACATAAGACTGCCTAGAAACAGCATCATATAAGGTATTGCCGCATAATCCTCCGTTATACTCGCATATACAATTATAGAAAACGTTCCGACCGCTAAACCGATCCTAGTTCTTTTTAATATCTCATCCACCTCCTCTTCATACGTACTTCTATCATTTATAAACTAGCTTTTCCCCCTTACGTCTGCTTATTAAAACTCCTAACCCCATGAAGCCAAACCCTACAAGATTCATGAGGAAATTACCGATGTTGCCGAAGTCGTTTACTCTTAATCCTATCAAAAAACTACCTAACAAGATTAGTGGTATCACGATAAAATACCTCAAATGGGCCCCTCCCGTTTGCCATATTAATCATAAAAACCCTCAACCTAAATAATACCATCTTTCGCCAATTATTAGTTTTCATTCGAGACAATTAATGAAAGCACTATCGCACAAATATTTTCGATTAGATCTGGAACCCTCTCTTATTTTCCTTTAAGCTTGATAAAGAAATAACTGAAAGGTTGATTGTTTGAAGAAGTTACTATTCATGTTTTTATTGTGTTTATTCGTCTTCTTTCCTATAGAAGACACGCTTGCTGATTTTGTGAAAGAAGAATTATCCACTCAAAAACGAAAGCTCCGGCGGAAAACAACCGGCAATCCAATGCTAGAGAATATAGAGAGAAAACAAACACCCTTCTATTATCCACTCAAACTAGTAAAACCACATGGAATAGCGTTGAGACCTCACATAAGCTTTTGACCACACATGTACAGGCACTAGAAAACGGGAAATACCGCGTAAATGTTGTGATGGAATGGAAGAAAGTGCCCAAGAAGCGATTACATGATGTGATTAGCTTCGCTTTGCCTGAGCTTGGAGATGATTACAACATAGAGGCAAACTCGTTAACCGGAAAGCAGCTTGTCGTTGCGGAGAACATTGAAACCGGGGAGACCAGAACGATCGCTTACGAGTATACGAATACCCCGTCGGAAGAGGCAGATTTCTTTTATGTTTCTCCAGCGGAACGAGTCGTTCTAAGTCAAAACTTAAAAAATGACTGGGGCGACTACAAGGTTCGTAGCATCATCCAAACGCTTACTGGTGTGATCCAAGAGAGCGAGGAACTAAATACACATGCTCTTCACGTTAATGGGGGTTATAGTCATCAAATTCACCCTGATGAGAATTGGAGCGTACGCTTTTTCCCGTATGAATTCAGGATTGATATCAATCAGTTGGTGAACGGGGATCCTTATCAAACACCCGATTCATTTGATCGTTACCTACAAGCTGAAACGCAGCTCATTATGAAATAACTTTCACTTGCACGCAAAAAAAGAGCTCGCCATGAGCCCTTTTTTTGCGTAAATCTTTATTCAGTAACGCCTACCTGATCCCAGGCTGACGCGACACTATTGTACGTAGTAGATCCGGTGCCGTATAAATCACCTGCTGATTGTAGGAAAGCCGATCTTGCGTCACTAAAGTCACTCGTTGGAGTGAGGTATGTTGTAAGAGCACGGTAATAAATTTGCTCTGCTTTGCTATCCCCAATGCTTTCGATCGTGTAATATGCCGCTTTGTTTGGAATACCACTGTTCGTATGAACGCCACCATTATCTTGAGACGTTTGAACGTAGTCATCCATATGAGACGGCTGGTTGTATGCTTCTGGATTCGATAGACTTCTTAGCGCATCTCCAGGTGTACCAGGCGTATAGACGTCTTCCCCCATAAGATAATCTTCAGGCTCGATGAAATATCCGAACACATCTGACATTGATTCGTTCAGTGCTCCTGATTGGTTACGATACTGTAGTCCCGCTGTGCGTTCTGTTACTGCGTGCGTTATTTCATGACCAACAACATCTAGCGCTGCTGATAATGGAGCAAAAGTGGTCCCATCGCCGTCACCATAAACCATTTGCGTTCCGTCCCGGAAAGCGTTGTTATAGTTTGAGCCATAGTGAACTGTAGAACGAATTGTTGCACCGTTATCATCAAAGCTATCGCGATTATGTGTCGACTCATAATAGTCATAAACAACACCTGCATTGTAGTGCGCATCAACAGCTGCCGCTTGATCTGAAGAAACAAACTGATTGTCATCATCTGTTACGATCGCGCCAGGAAGGCTTGATCCATTATTCGCACTATACGTCTCTATGAGGCCACCTTTTGTCACGTCACGAAGAAGATAGCTACCATTTTGTGATACTGTATTTAGCGTTTTCTGATCACCCAATACGCCCGTTCCTGTTCCTGTCTCGGCGCCGTCAGCTAGTGCATTATACGCTTCTACAACGGAACCATCGCGAGCATCCACATAGATTTGCCAGTTAGCAGGATAAGGATCAATAAAGTTCAGCTGCACTTTATAAGCAAGAACATAGCGATCGCCGTCCTTATAAACGACTTTTTCTCCCTTATCCGTCATGTTTTTATTATCACGAAGACTTGTTTCAGGTTGTACATCAACATGGTTCCATGCCGTGTTAACCGCTTCTTCCTCAGATACCTTCGCATTCTTACTTCCTTCAAATTTCTTTACAGCGTCTGGATGCAAATTGCCGTTCACGGCTGCAACTTCCCCATCCTTATCTGTATGTACGATGAATGTCGCTCCATCAAGTGGTACTCCATTTACCGTTTGAACATATGTGTAATGAGTCATGCCTAGCTTATCTTTCGATTGATCGATCAGCTTAAGATCATTCTCATTCACCTGGAATAAGGCTTCATTTTCCTGTAGATATTGCTGAACATCTCCTTCACTCGCAACCTTTTGTTCTGATAGTTTACCAGATAAGAAAGATGGCACTTTCCGTTCCTTTTCCCAGCTTTCCTTTACAATCTCCATCTTTTCAAGTGCCTGCTTCTGATCCACGTTCAAATCCTTTGGTGAAGCAGCTGATGCAGTTGGTAGTGCGCCCCCAAATGCAAGTCCTGTCGCAAGTGCGACGGCGATTCCCTTTTTCAAAAAATCTCCTCCCCTTCTCGGAATGTTTTGAATTTTGAATACACTAGTAGCCTATCATAGAATTTCTGGAGGTTGTATTGGGAAATCCGTAAGACGATACGCCCCTATACTCACTATGTTGCCATAACATTTCCCAATAACTTTCTAGAGCTTTACGTGATAAGCTTGATCTAGAACATTTAATGACTGGAAAAATATTCTTTTTATAGAAATCACATGAAAATATAACCATCTATCGTCTGATCACTTGATATAATTGAGTGTAAATGGCAGTCATTTCGTACTACAAGATTGGTATCCAATCTTCTAAGAGGTATTTCCCTTTTTAATTCGCAACAAATAATACACAATACATTTCAATAATAATTATTTCAGTATTATTTCAGAGAAGACAATATAGAGGTTTCTATGTAACGAATTGGAAATCAGTTCAGGCAATATGTGAACGGTCCATTGGTTGACGAACAACTCTAGTTAGATTAGTATCTAATTAGATACTAATCTAACTTATAGGAAGGTGGGTCGTATATTGCAGTTAAACCGATTAGTTAATTTCCATAAAACACTCGGGGATCCAACTCGGATTCGCATTCTTTCGTTGCTCGCTAAAGGTCCTCTCCACGGCCAAGCCATCGCTGGCAAACTTGGATTAAAAGCACCTACGATCACTCATCATATGACGAAATTAAGAGACACCGGCATTGTTTATCCACGTAAGGATAAAAACACCATCTATTACTACATAGATGAGAAGAAATTCCGCTCTTATTCAGAAGCCCTGCCCACTATGCTTTACCAGCCTGACTACGATAAGGAGGACAATTCTGTGAAAACGCAAGCTGTTATTAATAATTTCTTAGCACCAGATGGTACGCTCAAGCACCTCCCTTCTCAACGAAAGAAAAAAATCATTATTCTTAAGCACTTAATCAACGGATTAGAACGAGGGAAAAAGTACCCTGAGAAAGAAATAAATGAGTATATCAAAAAGTTCCATCCCGACTTCGCAACCATTCGTCGAGAATTTATTATCAATCATTTTATGTACCGAGAAAATAACATTTACGAACTAAATCCAGAAGAAATGTGGGCGACGATCGATTAATCGCACGACAGCTAATTGAACTCTGTTAGAGTACAATGGACGAATTCATAAAAAAACGGATTCCCTCATAAGTGAGGAAATCCGTTTTCTTTTTACAATCCGTAATTTGTGACGCCACCATCAACGAAAATATTTTGTCCGGTAATGTAGCTTGATCCTTTAGAAGCGAAGTAAAGAACGGATGTTTTCAGTTCATCCAACTCTCCAATTCGTTTCATTGGCGTTCTCTTATTAATCATTTCTTTAAACTCTGGGTCTTCTAAGGAATCTTTAATGAAATCCGTCTTAAACATCCATGGGCTGATCGCATTCACGGTAATGTTGTTTTCAGCTAATTCGTTAGCGAGCTGCTTCGTTAAGTGAATAACGCCTGCTTTACTTGTCCCATAGACAGAGCTGAAGAAGAGACTTACATCTCCTGCAACAGAAGCGGTATTAATGATGCGACCATATTCCTGTTTCTTCATATATGGCACAACTGCCTGACTCATAAAGAAGACAGACTTCACATTAGTATCCATCACTTTATCCCAGCCATCTTCGTCGAGATTTTCGATCGTGCCAGGTGCATTCGTTCCTGCATTGTTAACGAGAATATCAATTTGTCCATACTCTTCATTGATTGCTGCGGTTACTTTCTCAATGTCCTGCTTACTTGTCACATCGCATGAATAGGCTTTAACTTCTGCACCAGTTTGATCAGCGATTTCCGCAGCTGCATTTTCAACCTTTTCTAGTGAACGTCCAAGCAGAACGACTTTTGATCCGCTTTCTGCAAGCGTTTCTGCCATAAGGCGACCGATTCCGCTACCGCCACCAGTTACGATCGAAACTTTCCCGGTGTTTTTAAATAAATCCATGATCTTCACTTCCTTTTATAATCTAGCATTTAATTCATAAGTATGTTAAATGTTTCTCAATTTGTATGTTAACCAAAAGCTTCTATGCTTCTTCATGAATCAATTCGAACCATACCCCGCTCCTCGTTTAGTCAACGTAGGCTTGTGGAAAACTAATGTGTAGAGCTTACAAGAAAGAATGAACTTCTTTCAACTATAACGACTTACGAAAGGAAACGAACATGGCTATTTTACCTAGAGAATTCTACCAAAAACCGACATTAGAAATAGCGAAGGCTCTCCTCGGCTGCGAGTTAGTGAAGGAAACGGATGAAGGCGTTGCCTCCGGATATATTGTGGAAACAGAAGCATATTTGGGTGCACAGGATCAAGCAGCTCATAGCTTCAACAACAAACGAACGAAACGCACAGAAGTGATGTTCGGGCCTGCAGGGAATGCTTATACGTACGTGATGCACACGCACTGTTTATTCAATGTGGTCAGTGCTGACACCGATGTCCCTGAAGCGATTCTCGTTCGTGCCGTTGAACCTGTTAAAGGATTAGACTTAATGGAGCAGCGAAGACCTGGACGAAAACAAAAGGAATGGACGGATGGTCCCGGAAAATTAACTAAAGCGTTAGGGATTGATCCAAGCGATTATGGGCACGCCTTAGTGCGCCCTCCCCTATATATTCAACATGGCTATACACCAGATCACATCTCTGAAGGAAAACGAATCGGAATTGATAACTCAGGAGAAGCTCGTGACTATCCGTGGAGATTCTGGGTGACTGGAAATCCGTATGTATCGAGGTAGCTCGCAATATGCTTCCCTCAAGTCGCTTTCTTTTATTTTCAAAATCTAAAGGTCTATACTAGTACTATAGCAACAAGATATCATCTTCAATCAACTAATCAGGAGGTTTTATGCATGAGTAAAGTCGCAGTTATTACAGGTGCAGGAAGTGGATTAGGACAAGCAGCTGCTGTTCGTTTAGCAGATGAAGGGATTAATATCGTTGCAGTAGACATTAACGAAGAAGGCGGTAATGAAACGGTCGACCTGGCGAAAAAAGCAGGTGTTGATGCGCTTTTCATAAAAGCTGATGTATCCAAAGCAGATGAAGTAAAGAATTACGTCGACAAAACTGTTGAAGCCTTTGGCTCAATTGATTATTTCTTTAATAACGCCGGCATCTCCGGTAGCGGTGAATATTACTTAAATACGAAAGTAGAAGAAATTGAAAAAATCGTAGGCATTAACTTGATGGGCGCCTTATATGGTGTTCGTTACGTAGCTGATGTTATGATCAAAAATGGTGGAGGTTCTATTGTGAACACAGCTTCAAGTGCCGGTGTGATTGGTCAAGATTCTGTAGTCACGTACTCTGCCACAAAGCACGGTATTATTGGACTAACGAAAAGTATCGTAGCTGAATATGCGAAGGACGGATTACGCGCAAACGCAATCGCTCCGGGACCAACGGCAACTCCAATGGTGAAGGACTTCTATGAAGCGAATCCTAAAATGAAAGAAAATGCGGAATCCGGCATTCCTCAGAAGCGTCTCGGTACGCCTGAAGAAGTAGCTGAGCTCGTAACGTTCCTCTTAACTTCAAAAGCGCAATACATCAATGGTGAAGTCATTCGCATCGATGGTGGGTTTACGAATACGAAGTAAGGGTTAAGAAAGCTTCATTTTTAAATTAAGTACAATTTATTAACAACTATGTCATGCCCCACTTCTTAAGAGGTGGGGCACCTTTTATGTCATTTTCCTCCGCTCCACTAATCTAGGAGCGATAATAAGGTTAAGGAAAGCTCACTCTTGACAGTATACCGACCGGTGTGTTTATATTATTGATACTACACCGATCAGTTTACTTTAAAAGGAGCGAAACGTATGTTTTCGAAATCACAAATTAGCGTCATAGCTGCAGTTGGATTTGTCATTATGTGGAGTTCAGGTTTTATTGGCGCAAGATTAGGAACGGCTGAGGCTAGTTCAATGACGGTATTAATGTGGAGGTTTATTGTTGCTTCCCTTATTTTAGCGAGCTGGTGGCTATGGAAGCACCGTAAAAAATTATCGATAAAAAGTGTCATTACTCAAGCACTCATCGGTCTCTTTGCTCAAGGTGTTTATTTGTATGGCGTCTTTTTATCTGTGGAAAACGGCGTGTCTGCTGGTACTTCAAATCTAATCACAACCCTTCAACCAATAGCTGCAGCCGCTTTAGCTGGTCCTCTATTAAAAGAATCGACTTCTCTGAAGCAGTGGAGCGGGTTACTGTTGGGGATCGCTGGGGTTTTGTTTGTTGTATATGGTGATTTAGGAACTTCTTCTCAAGTTCCCTTATGGGCTTATGGACTATCCTTTTTAGCAATGATGAGTCTCGTCTTTGCAACTTTATTTGAAAAAACAAGAAAAAACACTGTTTCAATTATCGACGCTCTACCGATCCAAACTCTTATTAGCGCTCTTCTTTTCTCGATTATTGCATTCTCCACGGGAAAAGCTTCCCCTCCAATCACGGTAGAATTCTGGGGAGCTGTTGCCTGGGTGGCTGTTCTGTCTACGATTGGGGGATATGGGTTTTACTGGTGGAATCTTAAGTTAGGAAGCATTACTCGAGTGAGCAGCCTGTTATACCTCACTCCACCAGTCACGATGATCTGGTCCTTTCTTATGTTTGGTGACAGAATTGGTTTGCTAACGATTATGGGAATGCTATTATGTTTACTAGGTGTATGGGTCATCAAGAAAGATGTTCCAGAAGCGGGATATCAGAGAGAATTAAATAATAAAGGGTGTGGAATAAATGGATGAGAAGATCAAAATGACACCTGCTGCCTCACGAATTCTAGATACAGCCTCCGTTTTGTTTTATTGGAAAGGAATTCATTCCATCGGGGTCGAAACCATTGCCACCGAAGCTGGCGTGACTAAAAAGACACTATACGATCGCTTTGGATCAAAAGACCAATTGATCGTAGAATATTTAAAAAAACGAGATCAACAGTGGAAAAAACACTTATTCACATATTTAGACCGTGTAGCTGATCATCAACCTTTGGAAAAGATCTTAATCATCTTCGACGCTTTGGAGAGTTGGTTAGAAACAAATAATCAGAGAGGCTGCGCTTTTGTAAATGCATTAGCTGAGTTGCCAGAAGAGTCACATCCCGGTAGAGAAGTGATTATTGAAGAGAAAAGATGGTTAATGGAGCTGTTTACAACGTATCTTAAGGAATTAGAATTTCAGAATGCAGAAGAATTAGGCGAAATACTGCTGATTCTTCATGAAGGGGTGACGGTTTCTTATTCGATGAGCCTTTCGTCGAAAGTAGCTTCAGCCAAGGAAACAGCTAAATTACTCATTCATAAAATATAAAACATATCACTTAGGAGGCAATTGCCTCCTAAGTGATATGTTAAAAAGTTCTGCTTCTTATCCCTTTTGTTTTCGACTCAATAGTGTAATCGTAATAAGAATGATCACAAGCCCTATACTTTGCGTTAAAGTCAAAACCTCTCCCAAAATAACTAATCCAAATAGGGAAGCCGTAACCGGTTCGACCATCGCGATGATCGCTGCAACGGATGCTGACGTTTTCTTCAAACCTTCTATATATAAGTAGAAAGAAATACCTGCGCCGATGATACCGAGAGTGATGAACCAAATCAGATCCTCTGAAAACAAGGCGTCGAGCGCTTCCTTATGGTCAATAAATAGTAACATAACAATGGTAAATGTCGCAAAAGCCATACTAAGGACAAAAGGCGGGCGGCCTTCTTTAGAAGCGTTCTTAAAACCAAAAATAAACAGAGCGTATGAAAGACCTGATAATAGTCCACTTGTAATTCCAAGAATATTTAAACTGCCAAGTCCCGTTTCATAAACGTTTGTTAATAAACTGATTCCCCCCATCACAATAACCATTGCAATGACCTTAAATGGGGTGACGGTCTCTATTCGAAAAAGAAATGAACTAAACAGCACGAACAGTGGTGCCGTGTACATCAAAGTTGACGCTACCGCTACACCAGATTCCGAAATACTAAGAAAGTAAAAACTGAAATTCCCAGCGACCGCTAATCCTGCTAGTACTGACCACATCATCGTCTTCGTTGAATACTTTATTTTATTTCCTTTTCGATGAAGAAGTAGCCATACAAAAATACAAACAAACCCTATCGATCCTCTATAGAATGAGATCACCAGCGGATCCCAACCTTTATCCATTAATATCCCGGCTAATCCCCCGGAAATCCCCCACAAAACGGCTGCCATGATAACATACCCTATATTATATAAATGCATTTTATACCCTCCTAAAATGAAGCCTTTATGACCTGTTTGGAGGAAATTCCCACTCTCTTAAACACTAAAACCAAAATCATGCAAACCCGTTCATATTCCATACTTTTTACTACAACGCCATAATATTTTAATAATTATACGATAACTTAGGAATTCGCCAATAATTGAGCGTATTCTCCATCATACATATAAAAGCTCATCCTGATTCTTTCTTCAGGATGAGCTTTTATTACTATTATTCATCTAGTAAACCATTCTCTACTAACCAATCATGGGCAACAACAGAGACGCTGTTTCCTTCAATATCGACTTTATAATTCAACTCACGCATAATATCACTGTTTAGTTTTTCACCTAAACGCGCTGTGATTTCTTCCACTTCTGGATACTTTTCGAATACATCCTCATTGATACTAACCGCCGCTCTATATGGCGGGAAGAAGGTTTTATCGTCCTTCAGGGTAACAAGGTCATACTCGACAATAGTAGCATCTGTTTCAAATGCGACCGAGACATCGACCTGCCCATTGTCTAAAGACCTTTGTGTTAAACCAAGATCCATTAGTTTAATTTGACTGGAATCAAATTCAAACCCGTATGTTTTCTCTACGCCAGGCAATCCATCAGGTCGATTCGCAAACTCTGCGTCTGAGGCCATCGTTAGCTCTCCTGGGTTTTCATTCACATACTTCGCTAAATCACTAATCGATTCAATCCCCAATTCTTCTGCCTGCTCTTTCTTCATAGCGAGAGCATAGGTGTTGTTAACATTAGACATGTTCATCCAATGGATATCATTATTCTTGGCATCTAACTCTTTGACCTTCTCAAATGCTTCCACTGGATCAGCAATCGGCTCTTCGCCCATATATGTAATGAGTGCCGTTCCGGTATACTCCCACATCATATCAACCTGACTATTTTCGAGCGCTTTACGAACAACGGTACTCCCCAGGTTGTTCATTTGCTTCACGTCAAACCCTTCCTCCTTTAGAAGAAAAGCGGTCATTTCGGAAAGTAGGTATTGCTCTGTAAAGTTCTTGCCACCAACCGAAATCTGTTTCCCGCCAATCCCTACGCTTGAGCACGAGGCTAGCATGGAAAGGATGGAAATGATTCCGATAATACGAAATAGTTTTCTTTTCATACAAACACCTCCTGTCGTTACGTTTCTTGTGGTGGTCTAGATCCCTTTGGTACAATCTTTCGTTCAAGTAATCGAAGAAGATAGTCTACAAAAATAGCTAGTAAGGTTACTGGAATAGCACCAGAAATTAAATAACCGTTATCAAATAACTGGATGCCGGTAAAGATCCATACGCCTAGTCCGCCACCGCCGACAACATAAGCAAGTGCAGCCGTTCCGATATTTAATACGACGGCTGTACGAATACCTGCAAGAATCGAATACGATGCATTCGGTAATTCAATTCGAAAGAGTATTTGGATTGGCTTCATGCCCATTCCTCTTGCTGCATCGATTAAATTCTCATCGATGGAATCAATTCCCGCAACCGTATTCCGATACATCGGTAACAGCGAGTAGATAAATAGGGCAAATACTGCCGTGTTAAATCCGATACCTAGAATACTAATCATCAAAGCAAGAACAGCAAGACTTGGAATCGTTTGACCAAGGTTGACCGTATTTGAAACGACCCACTCGGCTCTTCGAAAGCTTTTACGCGTGACAAGAATACCAACAGGTAGCGCTACGATGACCGCTAGGAAAGAAGAAACAAGTACAAGCTGCATATGCTGCTTCAATAAGTGAAGAAACGTACTAGTTTGACTGAAAATATAGTCAAAATAGCTGTTGCTGATGGCCCAAATAAAGAACACGGCCACTATTCCGTAGACGAGAAAGCTTACAATACGGCTCATAACTTTTTTCTTATTCATCAAATCACCCCTTCTGCACCAGGGTAGGCTTTGCCTTAATTTCAAAATGAAGATACTTTTGAACGAGATCAATCGTAATGGCGCCAAGTTTGTTACCGTCATCATCAACTACAATGACTTGATCCGCTTCTTGATTTAGAAGCATTGATAACGTATTTCGTAAATCGTGGTGAACATTAATCGTAATGGTATCCTCAATCGTTTCATCTTCATTAACAAGACCAATGATTTCTTGAATATCTTGAATAGTATGAAGACTTAAGCTCTTGATTGCACGGTCTTTCCCGAAGAATTCACGAACAAATTCATTCTTAGGACGAACAAGCATTTCAGATGGCGTATCGTATTGCATTACTTCCCCACCGCGTAATAGAACGATTTTGTCTGCCATTTTAATCGCTTCGTCAATGTCATGACTAACGAAAAGAATTGTTTTCTTTACTTCACGCTGAATTTGAAGAAATTCATCTTGAATTTTCTCACGAATAATCGGATCAAGTGCGCCAAATGGCTCATCCATTAGCATAACGGGCGGGTCAGCTGCTAATGCGCGAATAACACCAATACGCTGCTGCTGTCCTCCAGAAAGCTCATGCGGATAACGTTTACCAAATTTCTCACCGCTTAATCCGATCATTTCCATCAATTTATTAAAACGATTGCGCTTCTCTTTCTTTTTCCAACCTAAAAGGTCGGGAACAATCATCACGTTTTCTTCAATCGTCATATTCGGAAATAGACCATTGCTTTGAATGACGTAGCCAATTTTTCTTCGAAGAGCAATTTGGTCTAAAGACATAGAATCTTCACCATCAATAGTGATCTTTCCATCTGAAATCGATTCCAAACGATTCACCATTCGAAGTAGGGTTGTTTTCCCACAGCCTGACGGGCCTAATAAAACCACAATTTGTCCTTTTTCAACGGTGAAGTCTACACCATTCACAGCTGTTACGCCGCCTTCAAATGTTTTGGTTGTTTGATCAAATGTAATCATTTCTTCACCTCACTCCTTAATTCGCAATGCTTTTTGGTGTATAGCGTTTTTGAATCCATAACAAGATACCATCTGCGATCATAGCAAGAATGGCAACGGCAATTGAGCCACTAATAATTAAGTAATTGTCCCCACGTGAAATGCCCTGAGTGATAAGAACACCGAGTCCTCCTGCACCAATATAAGCAGCGATGACACCGATTCCGATGTTAAGTACAACGGCTGTTCGAATACCTGCCATTATGATGGGGAACGCATTCGGAATTTCGACGCGAAGCAGTCGCTGACTCGTTTTCATCCCTAAACCCTTTGCTGCATCTCGCATTTCAGGGTTTACGTTACGAATGGCGGTATATGTATTACGTATAATGGGGAGCTGCGAATACAGAACCAGTGCTACAAAAGCTGGAACAAAACCAATTCCCTGATTGACGATCGAGAAGACCGGAATCATAATACCGAATAAAGCAATACTCGGAATCGTAAGCATGACAGAAGCAATTTGCAGAATCGTCTCAGTTAAATAATCATTTGTTGTTAAGTAAATGCCTAGAGGGACGCCAATGATAAGTGCAACAATGATCGCTAAGCCGACGAGTATCGTGTGCTCAATCGCTAAATCAAAAATACGAGGAGCGTTTACCTCGAGAAATTTCATCCACTTGTCCAATACGATAACCTCCTTTTTCATTCAATTTCATCATTGTATCAAATTAGGTACAAATTACCAACCTACGAACGAACTTTCACCCTCTTTGATCCACTGTCTCTTTCGCTCGTATTGACAAACATTTGTTTATACGAATGAGAAAGTTTCATTTCAGCTTTCCTTTGGAAGGCAAAACAAATGTTTTCGAGTTAACTCTATCTTAATACCCTAATATCAAAGTACTAACCCTGAATTTTCTGCGAATTTATAATTTTCATGTATGAAAATCTCTCATTCTAATAAAGGAGCACTCCCCCACCACGGAATCAGTGGCTTTTGCGATGCTTATCGCTGTATATTGGCTAAAATATAATTTTATTGGCCAAATTTCATTTTTATTGTCCAAACAACAAATAAGGGCGGCTCACAAACGCCCTTCCTCCTACTTGTCCTCTGTTTTCCATAGCTTGAAATACATAAAAAAGGATCCACGGCTCAAAACCCATGAAATCCTTTTTCACCTTTTCTCACTTATTCACCTATCACACCGCACGCAATACGATCTCCGGCATCTCCTGATGGCTGTGATTCCATATCATCTGCACCGGCATGAATGACAATGGCTGTTCCACCTTCTTTTAGCAACGAATTTTCTTCTCCTGCTTTTAAGGTTACTTTATCATTCATAATATCGGTTTGTAGTGTTCCATCTTCGGCCACTTCGATATTTTCCATATCTCCTGCGTGTGGTCCATTTTCGGATTCCGTACCGTGATCCATATCACCGGGATTATAATGACCGCCTGCCGATTTGAAATCTGGCGCTTCACATGATCCAGTTTCATGAATATGAAAACCGTGCTCTCCTTCTGGTAAATTACTTACGTCAAGACTGATCATCGTTGCACCATCATGTTCCATCAACTCAGCTGTACCAATCTCTTCCTCATCCTGGTTCTTCATGCTGACAGTGATCGTTTCCATTTGCTCCTGATCGCTTTCACCAGCATTTTCCGTTGTCGTTTCAGGTTCGTTATCTGTTGTTCCTTCTTCGTTACCTCCTCCACAGGCGGCTAACACAAGTAGTACACTCATCATTAGTAAAAGAATCGTCCATCTTTTCATCGAAACAGCTCCTTTTCTCCCTTTATACTTACCATCATGACACCACTTTCCATTCAGTAAACCCGACAAATCCAAATTCCTTCCAATTAACTACCGGATTATGACTAAAAAGAGGCTTTAGTATGAGGCAAGACGTTTTAAATGTGGATAAAAAGTTTCACGGAATATTGAAAGAATATTAACAACGTCTTAACTTAAAGTATCTTGACTTCGAGATAAATTTACGTTATCTTTAATCTATACTAAAAAGCAAAAATCCTGAGGAGGAATTTTTCAATGGCTACTTTAACACTAGATAAGGTTCACAGCAGTTTAGATTTTCAAATCAAGCATATGATGGTATCAAAAGCAAAAGGTGAGTTTACTGACTTTGACGTCGATTTCAACGGCGATCTTGATAACCTGACTTCCGCAAACATTAAAGTCACTATCTCTGTAAAATCAATCGATACAGGTAACGAAGACCGTGACGGACACCTTCGCTCTGGCGATTTCTTTGAAGCGGATCAATACCCAAATATGGTCTTCCAAAGTAAGTCGATTACTAAGAAATCTGACGAAGAGTACGATGTAACAGGAGATTTCACGATTAAAGGCGTAACGAAAGAAGAAACGTTCACAGTCGAATATAACGGCAAATCCAAAAGCCCACTTGATGGCAGCACAGTAGCTGGTTTTGACGTTTCAGGTAAAGTGAACCGTGAAGCTTACGGCATGACGTATAATGCAGCGATGGAAACAGGTGGGTTCTTGCTTGGAAAAGACGTGAAATTCGAAGGTAACTTTGAGTTTGTTGTAGCTGAATAAGCGAAAGCAAATGGAAACACCTCATCCCCTAACGGATGAGGTGTTTTGGTTTATGAAGCTATTATCCCTGTTCAATTGCACTTTCATCCATATGCATCACTTCCCACAAGTGGCCATCAATGTCCTGAAAACTCCAGGCATACATGAATCCATGATCGATGGGATCATTCGAAGCTTTACCTCCAGCTGCAAGCGCACGATTCACCATTTGATCCACCTCATCATTACTTTCTGCAGATAGTGCCAAAATGACTTCCGTTGATTCTCTGGCGTTCGTAAGGTTCTTCTTCGTAAATGTCTTGAAGAACTCCTCTACAAGTAACATAACAAAAGTATTTTCATTGATCACCATGCACGTCGCGTTCTCATCTGTAAACTGTGGGTTAAATTCAAAGCCAATTTCAGAGAAAAAAGCGATGGATCTATCGAGATCCTTGACCGGTAAATTCACAAACACGTGCTTCGCCGTTTGAGCCATTCGATCACTCTCCTTAGAAAAATGAAATACCTCCTCTATTCATTTCGCTATGAAACCTCAAACTCCTTATCCATTTCCCAAAAGTTTTTATGACGCATAAGAAAAATGAATCATCACGTTCACCGTGCACAGCTTTCCATAAAGAAAATTTCTACAAAACGTAATAACAACTATTCTTGCGTAGAATACTACCCCATAAAGGTGGTGTTCATAATGGATCGACAACAGCAGTTTGATCAAATTGTCTTGTTGCGAAGAGAGCTTGAAGAGAAAGCAAGTCATTATTGGCAAAGTTATTCTGACTATACAACCTGGCAATTTTGGCTTATTTTAGCGTTCATCTTCGTGCCGCTGATTATCCTTTATTTTCGAATCGATCGACGCAAAATTTTTCTGCTTGGATTTTTTGGCTATTCCGTTCACGTCATAGCTGCTTATGTGGATGCATTAGGTGTTCGTAAATCCTGGTGGGATTATCCTTACATTGCGATTCCCCAATTACCTGCAAGCATTAGTATTGATGGAGCTCTTGTCCCGGTCTATTTTATTTTGCTTTATCAGTGGTGCTTATCACATAAGAAAAACTACTGGTTATACGGCACGCTTTCAGCAGTAGGCTTTACGTTTATTTTTAAGCCGATTTTAATTTGGCTCGACCTCTTTGAACTATACACCAATTGGTTTGTTTTATTAGCAGCCTATTTATTCGTCACATATGTAGCGAAAGTGATAACGGATATTTTTATCAAAATGTCTAAACAAAGCAGGGAGACTTAAGGAAACAAGAAACTGAATCTTGCCCTTAAGTCTCCTTGTCTAAAGATAAAATGTTGAATTTTGATACGTACTGTTTCAATCTTTCCACATTCTGTTCACTATCCGCTAAAGCTACATAACCATCAGGCCGGATCAGGTACAGCGCATTTTCCTGCAATCCTTTTTTTCGTCATTGCTTTTTCAAAGCTAAACTCATATAGAGCATATCCAGATACCCTGGCAAAATCCTTAACGGCTTCATTTGCCTGGCCGTATACGTGAAGCTGCCAATCCATTAACTTAAGTGCATCATAATTATGGCATGAATTTGTTTGAATCCATGGCAGACGATCTCCACCATGAACTTTCCCCGCTGTACCATCACTAAGTTGACTGTTGCGATAATGAATGTTGATTTGAGAAAGCCTTCTAAAGGCTGCTTTTCGAGCAATTGAAAAGGAACGAAGCGCAAATGGAGCCACGTTCGGTATAACGATTTTGCGCAGTAATCTGCTCGTCATGTGATCGCCTATAATAGAAGTAAATGCTCGATCTGTTGTATCGATTAGCGTTCTCGCAAAGCCAATGCGCTCCTTTTCAAACGTATCAAGAATAGCTTCATCCGCTTTCTGAAGCAGCACTGCGGCTAGCTTCCACGCTAAGTTCACCGCGTCCCCAATCCCGGTGTTCATGCCCTGTCCGCCAGCCAGGCTATGAATGTGTCCAGCATCTCCGGCAATAAAGGAACGTCCTTTTCTAAAGTGACTGCTAACGCGATGATGGACTTTGTACGTTTGGAACCAGTTCACATGCTGAATCGTTAAGCCTGTTCTCTGCTCGATCAGCGACTGGAAATCCTTGAACGCAACTGAGCTTTGATCGGTTAAATGGCGAGGAACTATTCCAATAATCCGCTCCATTCCCGTGCTTCTAACTGGCATGAACAGGTAAAAGGTGTCAGAATCTAAATACACATTTAAACTACTTTCAGATAACTGGCCGGTGTTCGCTTTAACATCTGCCACAAAAAACAGTTCCTCATACGTTCCACCTGGAAAATCAAAAGCAAGTTCTCTTCGAACGGTACTGTGTGCTCCATCACACCCGCATATATATGAAAACTCACTCCGCTCTTCCTTATTATCTTTTTTAATAACGGCTTGAACATGGTCCCCTTCATCCATAAATGAAACCAACTCTGTCTTCCATTCTACCTCAACGCCTTCGTCGGCTAATTTGTTAATTAGCAGCTGCTCGTGATCATCTTGCGGATAGCTTAGGGCAAATGGGAAAGGACTTAATCCTTTTCCAAGATCGTGAAAATTGATGTTGGCTTTTGCTTTCATTCCTTCTCGAAATTGGATAGACTTCACTTTAATCCCCCGGTGGATGACTTCTTCTGCGAAGCCCATTTGGTTATAAAATTCTAGGGTTCTAGCGTGTACAATTAGCGCACGCGATGCTTCTCCGGGTCCCTCATTTTTCTCGATGATCCGAAATGAAACTCCATATTTCGCTAGGTGGAGTGCTAATACAAGACCCGTAGGACCTGCGCCAACAATTAGTACGTCAGAATTCATTTCCCAATCTCCTTTCATTGGCGTTCCAAATAAAAAAACTGAAAAATCAAAGAAAACAGTTAACAAATTCACCTTTTTATGGTATTTATTATATAAGTATATCCTTATGTCAAGATACCTCAGTAAGAGAACCACAAAAAAAGAGAATGCGATGAACTATCATTCTAGCCTGGGCACTTGAGTGATAGGGAGCAAGTAGTGCAACCGGCTCCTTAAAAAGGAGAATGAACATGGAAAAGTGTACATTGTACGGGCACGCTAATTTATTTTCATCACACACACTGCGAATGATGGAACTCCTAAGACGTCACGACCCTCATAGCTTTCTCCATTCAGTACAAACTACGAGCTACTTCATTGATTTCTGTTTGCATTACAATTTCCGATCACTGTTGAAACGGCGCTTTCTTGAGTCTGTTTTGCTACATGACATCGGTAAACTACTTGTCCCAACAGAAATTCTTCAAAAAAAGAGCCCACTAACCCTTTATGAGAAAGAGTATGTCGAGCGGCATCCAGAGTTTGGAATAGAGCTACTTAATGATTTTCCAGAGATTGATATTGAGCCGTCTCTTATACTAAATCATCATGAGAATAGCGATGGTACTGGCTATCCTTATCAATTACAATATGAGCAAATTCCTCGATCTGTTTCGATTCTTCGAGTCATCGATAGCTTCATTGCGATGACGTCTGATCGAGCTTATCGTCCAAAACGTTCTGACCAATCAGCCATTCATGAAATTAACGTTCATCGGAATAACTTCTATGAGCCATCCACTACCTCCTTGTTTATCTCTTATTTGGAAAAACGGCTAAAAGGGAAAAAGGTTCTGCTTCATTATTTTGATTATGCCAAACGTCAAAATTAAGCAGCGCTATTCAATAACCGTTTAAACAAAACCAAATACAATAGGGAGGGCGAATAGATTGCGACTCTTATCAACTAAGGATTTACTAATTGCATTTTGTGATGCGTATACTCTTCAATTAGATGAAGCTTTTATTGAAATGTTAACGAGCGAAATCATCCGAAGAGGCATCAATCCTCCCCAAACACGTACGGAGTGTTACGAACAAATCGCCAATTTCACTTGATGAGACAGCCTCTCATGACGCTATATAAAAAAGCTTATCTGGTCACAACTGGCCAATAAGCTTTTTTTGATAAATTTAATTGATTTCATCTCCCTTCACAAATAAATTTACTGTTAATACGCTTACATATGTTTGCATTTTTTAGGAAGTGGTAGATTTAAAGTGAGATAAAAAAGTTAATTATTATTGAAAGGAATGATCTTTGTTGAAGGAATCAATCCCAGAACTAACGTTGAATGATGGTCTTACACTACCCGCTATCGGTTTCGGTACTTACTTGCTAAATGGAAATGAAGGCGCAACTGCAATTAATAGTGCGATTGACGTTGGCTATCGCCTCATCGATACAGCTTACAATTACGAAAACGAAGGAACCGTAGGCGAAGCCATTCGTCGAAGTACAGTTCCTAGAAATGAACTGCGCGTCACTTCTAAATTACCAGGTCGCTATCAAGAATATAAGAAAGCTGTTACAGCCATTCAAGAGTCGTTATATAGAGCCAACCTGGATTATTATGATTTGTACCTCATTCACTGGCCGAACCCTAAACAAGGTCTTTATCCAGAAGCTTGGCAAGCTTTAATTGACGCTAAGAAATGGGGACTCATTCGCTCGATTGGCGTATGTAATTTCCTTCCGGAGCATCTAGAGCAATTGGAAAAGGAAACCGGCGTAAAGCCAAGCATCAATCAAATCGAACTACACCCCTTCTTCAACCAGGAAGATCAGAGAAGATTTCATCAACAAAACAACATCAAAACACAATCCTGGAGTCCGCTAGCTCGAGTGACGGACATTTTAGAAAATGAAACGATCAGTCAAATTGCAAATCAACATAACAAATCAGTCTCTCAGGTGATTTTACGCTGGCATTATCAATTAGGATCCATCCCGATTCCTAAATCTTCTTCTCCAGAACGTCAGCTTGAGAACCTCTCTATCTTTGACTTTTCTTTAAATGAAACAGAAATGGCGATGATGGCTGAATTAACGAAACCAAATGGACGATTGAATGATCAAGATCCAGCTACTTATGAAGAATTTTAAATTTCTCCCTCTAACGAGTTAACTAACCAACTAGAAAAGGATGCCCTGCGGCCATAACAGGTTCTGTTTAGAGCTGCAAGTATACAAATATATACTGTTCTAGAGTCTGATTTGATAGCTAAATCAGACTCTTTACTTTACCTTGGTGTTGCTCTTTTGGTTGTATCTTTCAACCATTTTTAGAATATCATTTAGACATCCATTGTACGCGCCAGAATTAGTAGTTTAAAACGACTTCAATTTCGGTAGATAATGAATGGATAATATGGAAATTGTATGGTGAAATGTAAAAAGAGAGAAACTTCTATTCTTCGATTAACTCGAAGGCTAGTTAAAGGGAGCTTGGATTTTAAGCCTTATGTATGTACAAGTAGGGAGTGAAGTGTTTACCTAACGGGAATAGAGCCTTAGATGTGCAACGTTCAGCCCCCATCACCGCTATAGTAAGAACATATAAAAAAGTTAACCAGAAAAGTCTGGCTAACTTTATATTACGAACGGTTGCTTTAAAAAACAGAATAACTAGATATATAATTGGCGGATCGTTCTTTTGGGTCCGTCTTTTAATTTATTACCCTAGTATCTATAGACACAGGATAGCATCATTAAGCAATAAAATATTTCCCTAATGCCTGCTGTAACGTACCTAACGTTTTGATTTCTTCACCTAATTTAATGCCAAGCTCCGTTACTTTCCTTACAACTTCCTTCCTTAATCCGGTTATGACAGTGTTACACCCCATTAGTGAGGCGCCATCAATGATTTGAATCAATCGGTAAACCTCTTCACGCCTTATTTCTGCAACTCCGGACAAGTCCATAATCAAAGTTTGGATACGCATTTCGCTTATTACGGATAATACCTTATCCTCAAGTATTTCGGTTCGTTGAGCGTCAATTGCTCCTATTAAAGGGAGAATGCTTACCGAGTGGTTTATTGGAATAATTGGTACTGAAAGATTTTCAACTAGTTCTCTCTGAGCCTTTATAAGCGAATCTTTATATTTCGTATAACTTATGAAAAAGGAATTCAAAAAGTAGTCTACTCGGTTGTTAATTTGTTTTTCCATTTCAAAGAAATTAAAATCCTTATCATTACTTTCCTCGGTATATTTTTGAAAAAACATCCACAGTGTTCGACGTATAGCTTGTACCCACTCTAATTTAAAAGAGATAGCAAGGGAATGTGTTGCCCAGGCAATTCCTTCTTGTTCCGCAAATGCATGAAGGTCCTGATCATTTTCTTCAATGATATAAACTACGAGTGTTTGAGCATTAGTAACAAGATCGATATTGCCTACTCTTAGTATTTCATAGATCTTATCTTTAACGTTGACAGCTTCTTTTAGTAGCGTATCTGTAAAGACTTGGATGTTTGCTTCGAAAAATTCGATGAATTGGAATGAATCTTCATACGTAATCGATTGCAATTGCCTCTCCTCCTATAGTTATAAACTAGTTGCTTTTATTATAAAACAAGCTATACTTTTATGCAGTAAATCCTCCTAGGTTTTTTAAGGTACTTAATTCATTATTAGACGCAAAAAACCACCTAACGGTGATTTTTTAAGAGTTATTTTCTGTTCTAAAATAGCTTATCAATGATGATTTTCACCTTAAAACATAACCCGTTCCTCCAGAAGCGCATCCTTTTTTCTTTACGAAGTTGTTCACTTCCCCAATAAACCAAATTCACCGCTACTTATTCCATTACTGCGCTCTAGCACTCATTGTTTTATTCGTTTTTACATACTTCACGAACAACCACCGAACGAGTGGGCCCATAATAAGGAGCTGTAACGGGAAGGCTACAATGACATTCTTCATAAATAACGAAACATACTCTCTTAGGAAGGAATACTCCATAGATCCGATATTAGCATATGACATTATTAATCCGTAAAAAGACATAAAGAATACCATACCGATAACCATACAAGTTGAAAGAATTAAAATGACCTTCCATTTATAAGATTTGTTAAAAGGCAAACGAAACGTAATTTTCTTCGCAATGGGAGCTACCACAATAAATTCAAATGACAAAGCGATAATATAGCCAAGCAATAGACTCATCAGCAATTCTATAAGAGCCATTTCTCCCAATAATCCATTCGTAGATAAGTTATAGAATGTCATCACACATACCATTCCAAAACACATCATTAACCCAAAATAAAAACCTTCTTTTTTCGTTTCTGGCAAAACAACTCATCCTTTCTTTCTAGCATAGTGACAAGTATAGTCATTTCAATTCGCGCTCGTAAGTGAACATTTTGTGAACATTTAAAGCGAACCGTATCGCATGAATATGCTAATGAAGATATGCTACACTGATGAAAATCACTGTTCTCGATTCAAGAGAAAGACTGTTACGATCTGGTCTTCTCGACATACAACGATATTGTTTTTTGAAGGTGCTGTTTGAATGAAAAAAGGACTACTACTCTTCATAGCTTTTACTGTTGGGTTTCTCTTTGATCTTATCAACATTCCAGCTGGATGGTTACTAGGTGCAATGCTTGTTGGAGCCTTCTATCGACTTATGATTGATGATATGGCATATCCGAATTTATTGTTTGACCTCTCGTTAGCCGTGATCGGTGTCAGCATCAGCTTAAGTATTAAAGCGAAAATGTTTCAGGAGGTCGCAAGTTACCTACTCCCTCTAGCCGTCTCAATGATCATCTTATTAATTGCAAGCTGGGTTTTAGGAAAAATTCTAAATAACTATTCAAATCTTGATTCAAAAACAGCGCTATTCTGCTGTTTACCAGCCGGTGCATCGGTCATGATGGCTCTGAGCCGCGAATACAAGGCGAACCTAGGTATGGTTGCTGCCTTTCAAACGGTTCGCATCATGATGCTCGTCTCAACTATCCCGCTCGTCGCTGGTTTTATGTCTTCCTTTCTATCAACAGATGAAGTACAGGGTGCTGCGATGAAAGCCACATCTCAAGTGAATATGCCGATAGGACTCGCCAGTCTTTTCTACCTTTTGTTAATTGGAATCACCCTTTTCCTCGCAAAGAAATGGCGCATTCCGATCGCCCCTTTTCTATACGCCATTATCATTGGATTTCTCTTTCACACGTTTATCCAACCGCTTCCAACCATGCCGAATCTCCTTGTAGGTTTGGGGATGGCGATGCTAGGCGTCATCATCGGAGTGCGATTTGATCGCAAAGCTTTAAAGGAAATCAAAGAAATTGGGTGGACAAGTGTTTGGATTCTTCTCTCATTCTTTTTCTTAACATTTGTCGTAACGTTTGTGTTCTATCTCATGACACCGCTCGATTTCATTACAAGTCTACTCGCGATCGTTCCAGCTGGCGCACCGCAAATGTCTTCTGTTGCAGCATCTCTTGACTTAGATGCCAGCATCGTCGCTGCCATGCAGGTCATTCGCTTGCTCGTGCTTGTGTTAATTATTCCAATGCTCGTTCCTTTTCTGGTTTCCAAAGAGCAAGGTAATGAAATAAGTGGACAAGAAAACACATAAGAAAAAGCAGGTTCACATCAATTTAGTGTGACCTGCTTTTTCTTATGATTTTCATAGAAGTTCATCATTTTAACCTTTTGGAGTAAATAATCGGCGCGTTCATTCCGTCCTCATCTTCTTCAACCAATTCGATCAGTGCCACTTCTTCGATTCTGCCATAGATCGTATCATTCCGTTCAATACAGTAGTGATAGACCTTCGCTAAATCTTCATGAGAAAGATCATTAGCTAACGTACAGTGAGGAATCCACTTTCCAGGTAAATATAAAGAGTTAGCTGTTTCATTGAATTCGCCAAGGTTTTGATAATGATCCGCATGAAACGTAAGCAATTCCTGCGTCACTGTAGGCGTTAGAAAGATCGCTCCATAATCTAGGAAAGATCCGATTGTATTAAACGTAATCTCAAAACCACCTTTTTCATTATAATAATCATCCACTTCGTCTATGAACTTCTTTTTATCTAAGCTTTCATAGCTTCCTAATGTAATATGCGGTCTACCATCCTTCACTTCCTCTGCGTAGAAAGAAATGGATTGCTCACTCAGGTCATTCCATATGTCTTTCACCTGCTGTTCCGTCTTCTCATCAAATAATGCTATAAACCAGTACACTGTTTAGCCGCCTTTCTCTTCTTACCCCTTTGTTACGAAGCCTTCTCTCATACAATTTTGCTATAACGTTTGTTCCAATTCTTTGTTGCTTTTGTATTGTAGTAATTTGGCAATATGGAAAAACCCGTAGACGGAGATAAGCGTAATCCCCCAACCGACTATTTGTTTCAGAAGAATACCTTTATCAAAAGAATCTACCCCATATTGCAAGATTAGCCAAACATTAATCGACGCTACGATGATATCCTTACACGCAAAACCAAAAGTGATGAGTTTAAATATCGTTAAGATTTTCTTCTGGTAAAACTCCTGTTTTAGAATGCGACGGCTCCTTCCTTGGAGCTCCATAATATCGACTGTAAACAATAAATAAATAGGTCGATTGATCAAAATACTAATGATCATAATCAATGCGATTACATAAGAATAGACCACGTGATTCCAAAGCATTTGAATGGCAGACCCTGAAAGAACGTCTACTAACGTACTCGTTGCTAACGTCACAATGAGAAAAATCCCAAAAAAGTTTATTTTCTTCAGTAAAACAAAGCGGATAATACTATAAATAAACCCTGGAATCGTTGAAATAAGCATAGCATAGTAATCACCAATGATGTCTCGAGACAGGTGCCAAATGCCAATCGGAAATACAACATAGCAAATGAGATCCCATATGAGAATATTTCGATTCACTAACTGTTCATCCTCCTCCGTACTAACGCTTGTGATTATAAAACAAGAGCTTCTCCTCGTCCCGGAAAAGCTCCTCCTTAGAAATTTCATCGTATTAGAAATCAAACGAGTGATCAGTTCAATTCATACGTTCCATCTTCATACACTTTGTACAACCCTACCGTTCCAGAACCACCCTTTTCCTTAAGGGATTTGGAAGTAAGTTGCACAGTATAATAAGGTCCCCCGTCATCTGTTTGAATCGGTCCCATCTCTCTAAAAACGATATCTGCAAAATCAATGTTTTGTGTTTCATCAGCTTCTAATTCACGCTTCAAATAATCGACAGCCGAAGTACCAGAAGTAATAGTGACCTCGCTCGATTCTGAAGTCTCCTCCTTAGAATCACCTTCTGTATGATCATTCGTATTCTCTTCTGTACCCTCGTCACTCGGATCATCAGATGTTGCTTCGCCTTCTTCCGTTCCTTCTTCATCAGTAGAAGCTTCATCGCTCGTTTCGGTGCTTGCTTCTTCATTCATCGAAGTGTCGGATTCTTCACTCGAACTATTAACCATTTCATTCGAGCCATTCGACTCGGCTTGCTCACCGGCTGAATTATTTCCACACGCAGCTAGCATCAAACAAGTAACCACGCTCAGTGTAACCATTTTTCTACTCCATTTCATTTCGCAAGCTCCTCTATTGCGGTGATTTCAAACTATGTATCTAGCTCGCGGTGGGATTGAAGAGTCTAAACATCGATTGTTCTTCACCAAATCGCTTCAATTGGGCTTCACACGTCATACCCACTTTTCGCAAAAGCTTACATGACGCCATATTTCGCGTTTGTGTCTCAGCGACGATTTCTTGTAGCTGCCATTCACTAAATCCATGCTTGATCACACGAGTAACGACCTCGCTCGCATAACCGTTCCGCCAGTACTGTGGTAGAAACTGATATCCGATCTCTGTACGAGCACCATCATGATAAGAATCAAGAAAAACAAAACCGATAAACGCATGACTGTCATTTAGAAAGATCGCCCAGTAGCGGCCTTTCTTTGCGTGAAGCATATGTGTGAAATGATGCTTAAACCCCTCTTCCTCCACTGTTCCACCTAAATATTTTCGCACATCCTCATTCTCATAAAGCTGTTTAACAGACTCATAATCTCTCTCCGAAAATAAGCGGAGATAACATCTTTCTGTTTTCAGGAATTTCCCTCCTATCCGTAGCAATGGTTTGAACAATATTTTTCATTAATATACAATTCCAATTATTTCAAAACAAACAATAAAATTCAATCATTTCACAGGAGTGCCATTTAAGTTCTTCTAATGAAAAACCAACTTTTCACTTTACGACATCATTTCCATTTGTTTCATTAACTTCTCTTTCGTGACTCCTAAGCTAGCTTTTTCCTTACCATTCTCGCTCTCTTCTTCATGATAGAAAGCTTGTCCTTCATATCTCGGGATCACATGCATATGGTAATGACTCAAATCGTTGAAAGTCCCGCCATTTTGGCAAACTGTGATTCCATCAGGCGCGTAAAGTGCTTTGATTGCTCGGGAAATTTTCATAGAAGCAACCATGATCGCATTGGCTGTTTTCATGTCTAACTCTTCCACATCTAAAAAGTGTTTCTTAGGTACAATTAACGTATGACCTTCGTTAAACGGCTCAATATCTAAAAAGCAACAAACATCATCATCTTCGTATACAACATGTACCGATTGGATTTTGTTTGCCAATTGACAGCCTAAGCATGCTGATTTCATAGACATTCTCTTCCCCTTTGCTTAATCGCATTTATTTGTTGCAATACCTTATTTCTTTTACTAGCCAACCTTTACTTCACCTGGTAATCATTACTCGTTTTTACACCAAACCGATAAGTTGATTCTCCTAAAGACTTACCGCCTTTCCCATTCCAGAAGAAATGAAGACGATAGACTGTTTCACCATTAGTCGAAGGGCTAATGGTAATATTATTTGAATCCAATTTAATATGTTCGCCCGTCGTTTCATTTATGAGATTGATCGTAGATGGCGCTGGCTCCATCTCGTCAAAACTGATGCCTATGGATTGCTTGCCGATATCGACAATTTCGGGGTTTTTCTGTGATTCATTATTAGCTTTTGTTACCATGACACAGTCATTCCAGCACACCGTTTTTGCGCTGTGCGCTATTTCAGTTTTCGCTTGTTTATCAAGATTCCACACTTCCACTTTTGGTTTAGGCGCTTCCTCACCGTTCAACTCCCCACTGCAAGCAGTTAGTAATGCAATCAGAAGGAAGAGTAATAAACGTTTCGTCATATGCCATCCCCCTTACGTCTTATGAAAATTCACACCCTGAGTTGTTTCTCGATTTTAACTCATTTGAGAGAAACCATTCCTTCACCTATCATTCAGCTAAGTCCAAACACTTCCTTTCAACCTTAAGCCATTTTCTTAGGGCTTTATTTATGAAATAAAGTGCAAATCCAGCAACCGTCATCATTATGATGACCTTCGGGAAAAACGCTTCCACTACATCACCCTCAAATCTTAAAGTAACAAAACATGAACATAGAATTCATAACTATCTTTCAACTTTTCCCTAGCCCTCTCTTATCGGTTTATTCCTGTTGGTTCTTTCTAGAAAGAAGTGATAAGAAAAACAGCGCTAGTCCTAGAGATATGGAGGCTACGATCATCGATTGATCCTCTTTCGCACTGCCTTCAATTAGCTTTATTGCTAACAAAATAACCCCAGCGATGATAAAGAAAACACATGCTGCAAAATTGACTTTCCCTAAGCGTGTTAACGTTATAAACATCATTCCATTCGCCCCTTTTGATAGAGTTGAAACATGGTTTGGATATGTATGATTGCACTAACAAATTAATGAAGGAATACTTTCATTCGCTCGTTCTTATTTTCCGTAGTTCACTCACAATCCCACCTATACAAACAAATACTCCTACAATGCCAACTACATTTACAAAGACGCCAGTAAAATCATCGAACTTAATACCTTCTTGAATATTTGACCAGAGGATTAAAACAAACACAGCAATTTCAAAGATAAAAAAGAAGATTCGCTTCAAGTTATCACCTCAATACAGTTAATACTGCTTCCCGATCGACTTCTCAATCAGCGCTACTCCATACGTTTGGCTCAATGAATTCTCTAAGATCATGAATGGAGCCAACTATTTTTTCACAATCCATTTGATTAAAGAAAAGACGACTAAAGCGCCAAGTACGGTGAATAGAAACGCCACTACCGCAATCGACAAACCTCCCATCCCCATTCAACTCTCACATCCTTTTAGCGATCCTGTTCTTAATTCGATTGTTATCATCTTCTCCCTCTCACAAAGAAGTTCCGTATTCCCTTACTAACTATACGAAGTTCACCTTAGAATCGTTTCGCTTTTCCGTAAACAAAAAGGCTGAGTATAATGCTCAACCTTTTTTCATGTCTCTATAATGGCGTTACTTGTTCCCTTTTAAAACGAACTCTTCCATTTGACCGTCCCACTCGATGACTGTATGGATTCCCTTGTCGAGCTGAAGCTCATCACAGGGGTAGGCACAGCCTAATGTATCTTCAATCTCGATCTTAGAGTTATTCATTTCTACTTCTCCGGTTTTCTGCCAATCAACATCGTAAGCTGTTTCACCACTAAAAGCATATGTAATATTTGTAGAAGGAATTTCACCATCGCCAATATATTCTAGCATTATTCCTCTAAACTCTTCTCCATTCTCTTCACGGAGATCGTATTGAACAGTCCAATTTTCGCTCGTTCCAGCTAGAATCCCATCAGGTAGATTTGATAATGAGGATGGATTAGAGCAAGAGGCCAAGAAAATTGTTAACAGAATGAGACATTTGCCTTTCACTTTGTTCACCACTTTTCATATTTAATTTTATTATGTAGTGAGAATAGGTTATGAATATTGATCTATACACAAAATCAAAAAAGATAGAACGCTCATCAAAGAGCCTAACCAATAATGGTAATACGATTTTCCAGAGCGATTTTTAAGAAGTTCCTCGATTCCTTGATTCATATTGTGTAGAAAAAACAACGCAAAAATAGGGCTGATTTTCATCATAACAGGATAGTTTTCGCTATTAGGTCCCACATTCCAATCAAAATTACAATAAATGAATAGAACAACTAATACTAGATCAATGACCTTGGCAACTTTATTGCGATCCTTAGACATCATCCACTTCGTTTGGTCTTTAATACCAAGGCGCCTTTTAAAATAATACTCACAAACCCATATGTATACAGCAAATAGAATGACAAGACTTACAATTGTAGGGACATTCAGCTGAAATCACCTCGCCTATTAAATTAATTATTGTAGTGAATTTATTTGAGACGTTTTGCTCTTTGATTGAATTCATCCGAAAGAATCGAATACATCTTTAAGTCATGAAACTTCCCCTTCGCAAACATCGCTTTTCTCATAATGCCTTCAAACGTCATGCCCGCCTTTTCCATCACTCTAGCCGATCCTTCGTTCGCGACAAAACATCTGGCCTGAATTCGCTCTAATTCTAATACATGAAATCCATAAGCTATGATTTGCTTAGCCGCTTCAGTCATATATCCTTTACCCCAACAATCTTCAGCAAGTACATAGCCTATTTCTGCTTTTCGATGTTTACTCTCAATGGTTACAAAATCGATCGTACCGACAAGCTGACCAGAAGATTTTAGCTCCATGCCCCATAGTGCTTTGGTTTCTTGACGATAACCCTCAAGGATCATCTCAACGAAGCCTTTCGTATCCTCTATAGATTGATGCGTTTCCCAGCTTACATGCTGTGATACATTGGGATTGGAGCCGTATTGATAAATAGTTTGAAGATCACCCTCGGTGATTTTTCGTAGAATCAAGCGTTCCGTTTCTAACTGTGGTATTTTTAAAGAATTCAATAATTAGCCCCCCATTCTATGACGATGTAACGTATTTTTTCAGGAACACATTCTTTTAAAGAACATTGATTAAATCCATATTTTCGTATTCAATCGAACACCTATTCATATCTTAATGCTGTGTTTCGATTCATTACTCTGCTTACATCCATAAATATAAAAATTTCATAAAAAGCAAAGTAAATAAGATTAGTATGATGCTTTTCATTTCCGCTATCGGTGAAGGTTCTTCCTGTTTCTTCCTTATTTTTCGTCTATACTCATTCTGAATTTTAAAGAAACTCTTCTTCTCTTTCTTTTGACCCTCCATCTGAGTACCTCCCAAATGAATCTGTTAAATAGTCAATCCATTTCCAGGAGCTTTTTATTCAGTTCTTACTATGGTAACCCTTACATTACTAACATCTCTTTTCTTAAAACCGCTGGATTTGTACCATTTTAACATATTATTCCACGTGGGATTCCAAAAGAATGATAGGTTATTAATAAAACGACACATGAGCCGGCTCATGTGTCGTTAAGGTTACTTATTTCATATTCAACTAGACTTCAACTTAACTATTTTTATGAAGGAAAGGGCATTTTCCGACGATAGGCTCTATGTCATCCCCGATAAACGACTGTTTCCATTCATTATGGTTAGGATCTCCGAAGTGGCTAATATCCGGATGCTTCGGAAGGTTATCCCATTTCTCTACACGCGCACGCACTTTGTCACGCGACATGATCCCGCCTTTTTCGGTTCCTTCCAATCCTTGAAAAATCGTTCTAGGCTGAAATCCTAAGATCAGGCTGTTGCCAAGGTTACGCGTTTTGCGTTGTTTATAGGCAGGTGCGTTTCCAAAAGTAAAGATCGGCTCTCCCGCGAAGTGAAAATCCCATAAAAAGTGCTCGGGATCCTTTGGTGCTTCACTTGGCCATGGAAAACGATCCTGGTTATGTAGATACTGTAGAATGTCCCAGAAGTAAGAACGATAGTAGTCAATCGACTTTTCATTCCTTTCCGGCTCTACAAAAATAAATAATCCATGTCTTATTTTCGTAGGTTCACGAAATAAGCTAAGAAAGCTTTCCACCGCGTCTGGTAAGTTGGTCCAATCATTGTGTTCAATATAGGAATAGCGCAACTCCCCTTTAAGTTGAGCTGTTCTACCGAAAAAACAAGGAAATGTTGGATCTGTAACTAACTCACTGAACGTTTTATATTCTGTTAAGAGCCATTCTGGAAGATCTTCTCGATTCTCAATATCTTCCTTTGTTAACAGGAAACGACTTTCTGTCTTTAGCATTGGTTTCTCTCCTTTTAATAAGAAATTACCGTTTAGACCATTCCACTACTGGGCATGGTCTTATCCTCGTAGAAGTGGAAGAGTACAGCACCTAAACGAACCGCCCGATTTAATGATTTCAGAGAAATCAACAGGTAGGACGGTAAAGCCTTCAGACTCCAATACGCGATTTAAACGTGTGTTTTGCGAGAGGCTAACGACTTTACCTTGACCGATCGAAAGAACATTTGGGCCCATATAAAACTGTTCTTCTTTTGACACGTAAATCAAATGAAAACGAGCATTTAACTTCTTTAAATCCTCACTAGTAAAAGCGTGCGGATAGACGAGCGCAACCTTTTCACTAATGATGTTGAACACACAATCTAGATGAAGAATATCATCCTTTAACGTTAGCGGTTCAATTTGATAATCAGGTAGGCGCTTTTGTAGTTCTTGAATGGCTAAGTTAGACGTTCGTCCACTTTTCCCAACGTAAACGGTCGAGCCATCAATAACGACATCGCCCCCTTCCACTGAATGAGGCAATCCTTCTTGATAAGTGATCGAACGATTCTTCAGCCATGATTTCAATGTATTCGTTTCTTGCTGGCGAACTTGTTCACTCATTGAAGCGACGAATAGCTCTTGACCAATGGTAAACCCGATGTCCCGAGTAAAGACTTGCTCGGGAAGATCCGGGTTTGCCTCAAGTTCATGAACATCAACATCGTGATCTTTAAGAACGTGAACAAATTCACTGTGCTGCTGTAATGCTTTAGGAACGTTAATGTTACTTCTTTCATAATGCTTTTGCGTTTCATTTATAATTTCAGTTATTTTCATAAAGGATGGTTTTACGACTAATACCTTTTTTAGACTCGTATATTCAGTGTTACACTTTATGCTTTGTTTGATCGCTACTTCGCTCATGTCCCTTACCTCCATCTTGCATTTACGTCTTTCTTCCCTATCACAACCAACCTAAAACCTGGATAATGAAAATACAATGAATGCTTTTTTGAATTTGAACGCGTTGCCAATTGGTAGATTTTTCATTCCTCATCTTATTAAAAAAATCCCCGCATCGTACGCGAGGATTTAGCATGTTACCTTTATTTTATTTATGCATCCATCAATATTTCTCGTATATCTTCTTCCGTTAAGTTTGTATTGGCCTTTTCGTCTGAATCAATGATCTCCCCGATGAGCTCGCGTTTTTTCTCCTGAAGGTCGTTCATCTTTTCTTCTATCGTGCCGCGGGCTACTAGCTTCATGACGTTGACAACTTTCTCCTGGCCAATACGGTGCGTACGATCTGCCGCTTGCTCTTCAACGGCTGGATTCCACCAAAGATCGTAAAGCACAACCGTATCCGCTCCAGTTAGGTTCAGTCCTGTGCCACCAGCTTTTAAAGAAATCAAAAAAACATCTCGTTCGCCGTTGTTAAACCGATTGCACTTCTCCACTCTTTCCATAGATGGCGTCTCCCCATCAAGATAGAAAAAGTTTTGTCCACGAGCGGCTAGCTCCCTCCCAATGATTTGAAGCATTTTCGTAAACTGAGAGAAAATTAATATTCTCCGACCAGAACGCCTTGATTCTTCGACAATTTGAAGCAGCTGCTCGAATTTAGCAGAGCTCCCCTTATATCCATCAACGAACAAGGCGGGGTGACAACAAATTTGGCGCAGTCTTGTTAAGCCAGCTAAAATTTTGATGCGATTCTTGCTAATCGTATCTCGATCAAGGTGTTTGAGCGTATCGGTTTTTAACTTCGCAAGGAAAGCGGCGTATAGCTTCTTTTGCTCTGGTAATAAATCTGTTAACTCTAGAGATTCGAGCTTATCCGGTAGCTCTGCTAAAACATCCTCTTTCATTCTTCGAAGTAAGAACGGTCGTACTCTTCTCGCGATCGTTTTTTTCGTTAAGTTACCGTAAGCTTTTATCCCCTTGAAAAGGTCAGGGAAAACAACGTGATAAATCGACCAGAGCTCTTCAATCGCATTTTCAACAGGCGTACCCGTGAGTCCAAAGCGATGATCGGCGTTGATTTTCTTTACCGCCCGGGCGGTTTGAGTTGAAGGGTTTTTGAAAGCCTGTGCTTCATCAAAAAAGACGGTGTGGAAGGATTTCGTTTCATACCATTTCACATCGCGATGAAGTAACGGATAAGACGTGATGATAACGTCCATTCCTTCGACCGTTTGCTGAAGCTTTTCGCGTGTCGATAGATCGCCGTCCATGATCAGCGTTTGAAGCTCTGGAGCAAATTTTTTCATTTCATTGTACCAGTTATACGTAAGGGATGATGGACAGACGATAAGAACAGGCTTTTTCTGTTCACGAATGGCTGTAAGCTCAGATACGATAAAGGTGATGCTCTGCAAGGTTTTCCCAAGTCCCATATCATCTGCGAGTACCCCGCCAAATCCATAGCTCGCAAGTGTTTTCATCCACTCATATCCTTGAATTTGATAATCACGTAAAACCCCTTCTAATTGGGGCGGTACTTCAAATTCTAATTTACTCGGATGCCGCATTGAATCGAGGAATTCGCGAAACGATTGGTCTGCTTGAAAAATGTTCTTCTGCTCGATCGAATCCATCAGATTTGCGCCTTTCGTAACGGGCAACGAAAAATACGGCTCCAGTTGTTCTTGAGGGGGAACGGTCGTTAAAAAGCTGTGAATGTCCTCCATTTCTTTCGTTTCGAGCGATAAGAGTGATCCACTTCTAAGACGATAATATTTCCGCTTTTCTTCTAATGCAGCTAGGATTTCTTTAATTTGATTGTCGGATATGCCATCCATTTCAAATTTAAATTCTAACCAGTTTGTTCGTTCTCGCTTCTTCACCTTCACGTTGATTTTAGGATAAGTTGGTTTTTGAACAAGACGATTTCGAACAGCAGTCGTCGCATATAACTGAAGCAGCGATTGAAGCTTTGGAACGGTATGATAGAGAAATTCATATTCAAGCTCTTCATTTTGCATCAAATAGCCACCGTCCGTTTTTGAAAATCCGCTTTCTTCCATCATCGCAAGAATTTCTTCTTCCTTCTCAACATCGCGAATGATGGTTGAACCCGGCACATCGCGATTCTCTAACGGCTGAATCACTACTTCTTCATACTGAAATTCAAGCCCTGCTAGCAGACGATTTCTAATGCGATCTAAGTAAAGCCTCGCCTTTAACGGTGTTTTCATAAATTTTTCACGGAAGGCTCTCGAAAGTTCTACATTTCCCATTCGTTTCAAATCAGGTACAACTTTTTCAAGAAAATGATCAATCTGTGTGTAAGGAATGGGAATAAAGTTTGTCCCGGGTGACGGGAGCATCTGCTTCAATTCAACGATTCGATGAAAATCTCTCTCTTCTAATTGAAAGACCGTTCCATGATAGATGATCGATTCATACGCATTCAAAATGGTCATGCGTTCGAGTCCTTTAATCGTGACTTGGCAACTGTCCGCATCCGACTCATCTACGATAAACCGGATCGGTGGTGAGCCGTCGATCACGTTGAGACGCTCAAAGAAACGACCGTTATGCTGGAGCTTAACGTCTGGCGCCTTTGTTAACAAAGGGATCAGGCTGATCCACGAAGATGGCGAGATGATCAACGTGTCTCTCGACGCGTGATCGGTGGATGTGTATGGCGCTGATTCTAGAAAGGCCTCCTCATCACTAGCGACTCGAATAAGGTGATGAAGGATCGCATCTGCTTCAATTGAAAAACAGTGAAGATTTGTTTCATATATAAAGTGCGTTGATATTTCACTAGGCTTCCCCTGTTTCACATGAGAAAGAAAGTCGCGAATGCCAGGCACTTTTGTTTGTTCAATCGCTACTTCTATCCCAAGCACATCCTGATCGTTTAGCGAAACAGGTTTACATGTAAATACCGCATCAAGCATCTTTCTTTTTTCAAAATAGCGTTGATGGCCACTCTTTTTAGAACCATCCTTCGTAAACAGCATCATAAAGTCTTCTGTAAGCTCTCTATTATGAGTCTTGTTTTCCTCTTGTTCTTGCTGAAGCTGTTGGATCGCAATGAGGACAGCCGCAATGTGCTGACAGTCTTTTTGGAAAGTTGCAAGGGAAGGGCAGCTGCATTCCGTTTGAAGCTGGCCATCTTGATCCTTGATTACCGATACGAAAAAATCTTCTGTTCCATGAACGGTGGCCTCACATTGATCAGATTGATCACTTTGAAAGGATACTTTATTTGAACGGTAATAAGCCTCCCCTTTTTTGAAAGACAGCTCCCCACACATTTCTTTGATTCGATTTTTGTTTAGTTGAATATCCATGTTATCCCGATCCTTCATAAATAAATAACGTGATGGTCGCTTCTATCTTATCCATTCGTTTTCTAGTTCCATTTTAGCATATGTCACAGGCACTTACGGTCCAATGCCTATACGATCATATTCTTGTTCTCATACACTATCGTACAACTAATTAAGGGGGAAACGATCGTGTATCGACCATATTATCACCACGGACATGGAAGCTACTATCCTGGTTACGGGTATCATCATGGCCATGGCAGTTACAATCCCGGCTACGGCTATCATCACGGACACGGAAGTTATTATCCTGGCTATGGTTACCATCACGGGCAAACAACTTACCATCCTGGTTATGGCTTTCACCACAGCCAGAGCACCTTCCACCGCCCTTAATAATACAATTTGGCAATGAAAGAATTGCGCATGAAAGACAGGTGTAACATGGAGAAACGATTCGGAACGGCATTGAACTGCATAGATGGACGAACACAAATCCCTGTCACACAGTGGCTAAAAGCACAATATTGTCTTGATTACGTTGATCTTATTACAGAGCCAGGTATGGATCGCGTATTGTCTCATGGTCCACGATGTGACATCGAGCGCATTAGAGAAAACTCGCTTATTTCACTCACTGCTCATGCTTCTCAGGTTATTGCGGTCGTTGGTCATTGCGACTGTGCTGCCAATCCCGTAAGCAAGCGCCAACACTTTGCAGATATCGCTGCTTCCACCCAAGTTGTTAAATCATGGGGATTTCCAGTTTGGGTCATTGGTCTCTGGGTGGATGAGTATGGCCGGGTAGAGGTTGTTTGTGAATAAAATAAAGGGCCGTCTCCAGCTGTAGGAGATGGCCCAACGTATGTAGAAGCAAATTGCCTTACTAAGAACACCAACATTTATTGTTTCTCGCTTCAAATACTTTAAAACCACGTTCCTAGAAAGATCATCACACTAAAGAAAAGAAAGAAGATGATACTTCGCATTTTGCTTCTTTTCCAAACTCTAATCGTCATTAAGATCGCACCAGGGACAATAAAGACGAGCCCCATTACTTTTGCAATGAAAAACTCAAAAACATTGCCAACTGATAATAGAAACGCTCCAATTATGAGAAAGCCACCAGTGCACAAAAACTCTAGTGTGCCAAAACTTTCGCGAACTTCTCTTTTTTCTTTCGCATTCATCTTCTTATACCTGATTATGACCGCAATCATAGGAAAGCCGTATATCAGGCTTAGTGTAACAATTGAATCGACGGTACTACTCACAAGCACACTCCTCATTCCATTTATTCCCTACTATCATTTCAAATATAAGGAACCATTTCAATGATAAATGGTAAACTTACGACATTCAGTTAAGAAACAGTTTTACTCTGATAAAATAGGGAATTCATTCTTCTAGATAGTTACATAAAATTGGAGTGGGAGGAAGAAAAAGTGAGTCAAGCTAAGATGTCGGTTGGATTAGTTACCCCACCTGGATATCCAGAAAAGCTAAGTAAACAATTAAGTAGCGAATTGCCTAAGCTCCTTCGCTATTACGTAGAAGATGAGTGTGAATGGCATGTAGATTCAACCGTTGATCCTCTCACAGGAGTCACTGAAAAACCTGAAGAAGTTCTAGAAGCAGGTTATAAGAGAAAGGAAGAAGAAGATTGGGACTACATCGTTTGTTTAACAGACTTACCATTCTTTCAAGATAGAAAACCGATTTTGGCAGAAGCTTCTACAAATAAAAAAGTAGCCATTATCAGTCTTCCAGGATTAGGATCAACCCCTATGGTAAAAAGAATCAGGCAATCTATTCTACAATTAGTCAACGAAATGTACTATGGTAGCCCAGAGGAAGATCGAGAAAAAGCGCAAAGACGATTACAAGCTAAAGAAAATGAAGAATACGAATACTTGAAGGAAAAAGGGTCGAAGAGGCTCTTTAAAAAAGGGGGATTCGAACGGTTTTCTCCTATTAAACGTGTAAGGCCTGGAGAAGAAACATCTATTGATGTGAGATATATCGTAAAGTCGCGGTTAAGTGGGGCCATTCGCATCTTAACTGGAATGGTAAGAGCAAACCGACCGTGGGCGATCTTCCCCGCTTTTAAAAAGGTAATTATTTTTGCTTTTGCGACTGGCTCCTATGCTCTCGTGTTTCCTACCCTCTGGCAGTTAAGTAACAGTTACGGTTTATGGAGAATGTTTATGCTTATGATTGTCTCCTCGTTCTTAATGGTTGGCTGGCTTGTCCTAGCTCATAATCTATGGGAAAAACCTAGGCAGGATCGAGCGAAATATCTTCGAAACCTCTATAATGTAGCAACGATCCTAACACTGCTTGTGACGGTTAGTTTCTATTATATTATTCTATTTTTTATGTTCGCCGTAGCGGTAATAGCTTTCATTCCGATGGGACTGCTGGAATCGCAATTATCAGGTTCTGTTGGATACGATAATTATTTCTACATTACGTGGACAGCTACGAGCATCTCGATTATTATCGGGGCACTTGGATCCGCCCTTGAAGATGAAGAAGTAGTTCTTTCCTCAACATACGGATACCGACAGCAGCAGCGATATAAGACTGCGAATGACTCGAAGGAAGAAGAGAATACTTAAGTAGAGAAAATGAAGATACTAATTCAAAAAATGACCCTCCGAATTGGAGGGTCATTTTGCTTCTACGTTATTCTTCTTTGTTAAGGTAAAAAAGATGATCGCACCAATTGAAGACGTTGTGAACAAAATCGCTCCCATTGGAACCGCAGTTGATTCATCAATTCCAACAAGCGGTGACACCATCGAACCGAATAACAGCGGCAGCATGCCTAATACCGCACTTGCACTTCCGGCGCGGTGGCCCTGCTTTTCCATCGCAAGCGTGAAAGTACTTGTAAGTACCATTCCCATAGCTGTCATGTAAATAAAGATCGGGATGACGAGCGTTGCAAGTGGCCCTTCAATAATCGTCATGAGAAGAAGAAACGATGTAGCCGTGACTGCTGTAATAACCGCCGTACGAAGAAGACTTCTTTCATGAAAATAAGCACTTAACCTGCCAATCATGAAGCTCCCAGAAATAATCGCAAGTCCGTTAATTCCAAACAGAATACTGAAGGCTTGAGGTGAAACGTTATAAATACCTTGATAAACGAATGGAGTGCCAGATACGTATGCAAAGCTACCACCGTGAACAAATCCAATCGTTAACGCATATCCGATAAAGGAGCGGTCCTTAAGCAGACTTCCCATCGTTCGCACTGATTGCTTCACCGTGCTTGGCAGCCGTTTCTCAGGCGGTAACGTTTCTGGTAGTCGGAAACCGATAACCGTCACGATAATGAGTCCAAGAATTCCAAGGAAATAGAAGATCGTGTTCCAAGTCGCAAACGGCAATAGTAAAATCGCCCCTCCCGCAATGGGCGCGATCATTGGCGCTGTCGCATTGATAACCATAAGAAGAGCGAAGAATTTTGTTAATTCTCTCCCGCTAAAAACATCACGAACGACAGCACGTGAGAGCACAACTCCCGCTGAAGCTGTAAAGCCCTGAAGGAAACGAGCAATCACAAGCGTAATAATGTTAGGTGCGACCGCACAAAGAATTGAAAATAAGGCAAATAAGAAAATAAATATCAATAATGGCTTACGCCTTCCTTGTCCATCACTATATGGGCCAATCACAATTTGTCCAACTGCTAGTCCAATGAGACAGGTGGTTAAACTAAGCTGTACGAGCGATGCGCTCGCATTTAAATCACTCGCTATTCCTGGAAAACTCGGAAGGTACATATCAATATTTAATGGACCCATAATGCCGAGCATCCCAAGCAGTAACGCAAGACCAAACCGTTCTTTTCCTGTTGGGTTATGAAGCATGAATGTTAACACCTTTCTTGCACAATGCATCAGTTAGTAGTCCAATAGATTTTAGCAAACGAGCATATTCATTACAATTGATAAGACCCCGATTTGGAAAAGAAAAACGATCCCTACGTATCATAGGAATCGTTTCATTCATCACCCAAACTGGGCTTTATGCAGACGGCTGTATATACCGCTTGATTCGATAAGCTCCGCATGGTTTCCTTGCTCTGCAATCCCATCCTTCGTCACAACCATAATCCGATCAGCATTCTTAATTGTTGCAAGACGATGGGCAATCACAAGCGTCGTGCGCCCTTCCGTTAGTTCTTCCAGTGACTTTTGAATCGCTACTTCCGTTTCTGTGTCGAGGGCAGACGTCGCTTCATCTAAAATAAGAATCGGTGGGTTTTTCAAGAACATACGCGCGATCGCAAGCCTCTGTTTCTGCCCACCAGAAAGCTTCACACCTCTTTCACCAATCACCGTATCCAACCCGTCTGGCTGACTATATATAAACTCATCTAGCTTTGCTTTCCGCGCTGCTTCTAGAATTTCTTCATCTCCAGCTAAAAGATTTCCATAAGCGATGTTCTCGCGAAACGTTCCCGAGAACAGGAACACATCCTGCTGCACGATTCCAATCTGACTTCGAAGAGAGGAAAGCTTCAATTCTCTCACATCGATCCCATTAATCGTTATCGCACCACTCTGAATTTCATAAAAGCGAGGCAGCAAACTACAAAGCGTTGTTTTGCCAGCTCCAGACGGGCCAACAAACGCAACCGTCTCCCCAGGCTGTATAGATAAGTTGATTTTATTTAATACAGGCGCATAGCCCTCATAGCCAAACGAGACATCTTGATAGCGAATCTCTCCGCTAAGCGCTATTTCAATCGCATCTTCCGAATCCTGAATGTCTGGATCAGTATCAATGATTTCGGTATAACGCTTAAATCCGGCAATCCCTTTCGGATAGCTTTCAATAACGGCATTAATTTTCTGAATCGGCCCGATGAGAATATTTGATAATAAAATAAACGCAACGAATTCACCATACGTGAGCTCCCCTGAGATAACGAAAAAGGTACCGAACAGCAGCGTAAATAGCGTAACGACTCTCATTAACAAATAGTTCGACATAACGTTCTGCGCCATGATTTTATACGATTGAAGCTTAGTTGAACGGTAACTCTCATTGTTTTGACGGAACTTCTCCTGTTCATGGTGTTCATTCGCGAATGCCTGAACGACGCGAATCCCTCCGATGCTATCTTCTACACGGGAATTAATTTCAGCGACATCTTGAAACATGCGCCTGAACGTTTTCGTCATCTTTTTATTAAAGTAAATGGCTAGAATAATAAGAAGTGGAATAACGATAAAGGAAAGAACGGCAAGCTTCCAGTTAATCATCAGCATTAATCCAAATGAACCAAGCAGCGTCATAAGCGCCACAAATACATCCTCTGGGCCGTGATGTGCTACCTCGCCAATTTCTTCGAGATCTTTTGTAAGTCTTGAGATGCTGTGACCCGTTTTACTATTATCATAGTAACCAAATGATAGCTTTTGCATATGCGTAAACAGCTTCTGACGCATATCTGTTTCAATGTTAATCCCGAGCTTATGTCCCCAGTAGGTGACGATAAAATGCAGGCCTGTATTTATTAAGTAAATGAGGAGCAATCCTGCACACGCGAGAAGAATGATGCCCCAATTCCCCTCAGGAAGTAACCGATCGATTACCTGGTTCACCGCAAGTGGAAAAGCAAGCTCCAACACTCCGACGATGATGGCGGATACGAAATCAAGAATAAATAGCCATTTGTATGGCCGGTAATAAGAAAAGAAGCGTTTGAGCAAAGAAAAACCTCCCTATAACTTGATCGAATCAATGAAACTTTTCACAATTGAGATCCATTATCAATTATAGAGTTTTAACAGACTGAATACAATCTTTTATTCGCTTAAAAAAGCCGCATCCTCATGAATGCTGATCCATGAGTGTGCGGCTTTTCTTGGTTAAGGCGGTTTGGCCAATAAATTGTGATTTTAGCCAATATATCTCGAATTTGGCCAATATAATCTCAGTTTGGCCAATATATTTCATTTTTGGCCAATAAACGGAGCTTCCGGCCTAACGCCGGGCCGTCTACACGCATTAGGAAGACATATAGTCCCCACCGTTTACGTGAATGCACTGGCCTGTCATGTAAGAACCGTCATCAGATGCTAGTAAAACGTATGGACCGAACAGTTCAGACGGCTGACCTGGGCGTCCCATCGGATTATCCGTTCCGAATTCTGCAACGGAATCTTCGTCAAATGTAGATGGAATGAGCGGTGTCCAGATCGGCCCTGGTGCCACCATATTCACACGGATGCCTTTGTCTACAAGGCTCGCCGCCATACTGCGCGTGAACGCCACGATCGCACCTTTTGTTGACGTATAGTCAATTAACACCTTATTTCCTGTATAAGGATTAATGGAAGTCGTGTTAATAATCGAGCTTCCTTTTTGCAAGTGTGGCACTGCGTACTTCGTCATGTTAAAAACAGAATAGACATTTGTTTTAAACGTTTGATCCCACTGCTCATAGGAAATGTGTTCAATGCTTTCCGTTGGATACTGAATCGCCGCGTTATTGACGAGAATATCAAGCTTACCAAAGTGGTCGAGCGTCTTATCGATTAAATCCTTGCATTCTTTTTCTTCCGAGACATCCCCCGGAATCAACAGACATTTGACGCCTTCCTTCTCAACAAACTTCTTCGTCTCATTGGCATCGCTCTGTTCCTTCTCAAGATAGTTAATCGCAACGTTCGCGCCTTCTTTCGCATAAGCAATCGCAACCGCGCGACCGATTCCACTGTCACCGCCAGTAATGAGCGCTACTTTTTGATCCAATTTGTGACTGCCTATGTAATCATGGGGTTGATCCGGCATTGGCGTCATTTCAGATTCAATACCAGGCTGTTCAGGCTGCGTTTGTTTTGGTTGTCCATTTTGATTGTTCACGTGATCTCTCTCCTTCTCTCTTCATTAAGTGAGTTTTTATGCTGTTTTAATGAAATACCACGGAAGGAAAAAGTGTAAACTTTTGTAAGCGAATCCAAATCAAAAAGAGTAAAAATGGATTAGACAATAGTTGCTATAGTCTAAATACCGAAGAAATAAGTTATCCATGTGGCAGCGACGGCGATACCAGCAATAATAGACAAACCGATATTAAACATCGCAAGATTTTTTCGCCCATCCGCTATGTTTTTTAATCCAGTAAGAAGCAATCGAATAAACCAAAACGTTAGTAAAAAACCCCAGCCTATATAATCATTAAATGGATCTGAATCAAACAAAAATTGAATAGCTCCAATAAAAAGAGCGGCATAAATGAGTCCCATTAATATCTTGCGCAGTTTCTTCCCCTGATGATTTACCTTCATTTCCATCTCCCTTCGCTCCAAGTTCACTTATTTCATTTTCTTGATCAAATTCTTCCCCACTACTCGAGCGAGGAGTCCAGCGATTAAAGCGATGACGATACTGATAACCGTGTTATCCGTCCACTCTTGCCCAAGGGCAAATCCAATCGCTAACGCAATGCCTATGACAAGTCCCAACATCACTCCTTGCACTTGACTCATGTTCTCACCTCCAGCTGAACGCTCTATTCTTCTGAATCACCGAAGCTCTCCTCGCTACTATACCGTCGACTCGGATGGTCGAGAATCGCTCTATATTTCCACAGCCGAACTTGCCTTAGGATAAGCCCAACAAAAATACCAGCCATCGCGATGATTAATCCCGCTTTATAGCTGGTTAGAAGGGAGAATAACAATAAAAAGCAGGAAGGAATCGCAATGATGATCTGAACTCTTTTCATCGATCTCCTCCTATTGATCTTTTTCATACTGATTGCTTATTAATCAAACTGCTGAATGTAATCAAACGGAAAGTTTAATGAAAAATAGCCGAATGTTAAGGTTACAACTATGAAGAAAACAAGATTCATGACACGGATTTGCTGTGACTTACCATAACGTTTATGAATAACCAACAGGATCGCAGCGTTCGGTAGCATTAATAAAAGATAAAGTTTTACCAGCAGGCTACTCTCCACACCTTTACTATAAACCACCCCATCATTCATCAGAAACATGCCGTTAAAGAATAGGATCGGACATAGAATGAGACACATCACGCTATATAACACCAACAACAATGAAAATACTTTTAATTGAGCTATTCGGCTCACTGAAATTCTCTCTCCCTTTTTAACTTCTTCCACAGAACGACTAACTGAAGAAGTGAGATGATGACGATAGCCCAAACACCGAGATTACTAAATGAAATGCCTAAAGTCGATTCACCCCCGGCTAATTTCAAAACAGCTAGTAGAAACAGCAAATAGACGATCATAAACAGCTGAGACTGAAATAACTCTTTTACTGTATATTCTCTCAAGCGTTTGAAAAGAAATGATGCAACAACGGCCCCAAACAAAAGCAGGAGTAGAATGGATGAAGGAAAGGTTTCTTGTAAACTCATATCTGGAAAATAATCATAGATCAATAACATTGTAATAGAAAAAAGGAACAAACCCTCTATCGCTTTTGCCAAAACCATACTCCTCTCCCTTTCTATCTATCAGACTGAGATTTGTCTTTCTCAAGCAGCCGATCAACCTTATGTTCTAATCGATCAAGCTTTGAGTTTCTCTTTCTGAAACTCACAACGATGAAGACAATCCCACCCAGAACGCCAAACATGAAAAGAAATGCTACAAGTTGAAAGAGAATATCTCCCATCGGAAAACCCCACCTCTCTAGTAGTATGAAATAGCTACTTACGCATACTTTTTTTATTCATCGCAATACGAACACTAGCCACTACACTTATGATGGCAATAAACTTGAGTAACATATTCCCCACTTCGCCAAAACTCTCAAAGGATAATCCAAGTAAAATCATTCCGAATAAGCCTAAAAAGCCGGCCAACATGAATTTCATAACATCCCCCTCGATCCCCACCTTAATTTTACCATTTTTCCAATGATTCTGTTTCACTCATTTTCTCATTATTAAGGTGATTTACATTGAGAAAAATAAAAAAACGACGACTCATAGGGCTGTAGCCCTTTACGAGTCGTCGCTTCTATTATCCTTATGAGAAATCATCCTTGCTCAGGATAGTCCAAATAACGGTTGATGTCAGATGGCGTTAAGAGATCGGTGTCCGTCGGTTCGTAACCGAGAGCTCGAGCAAGTGTTACGATCTGCCCTTTGTGATGAAACTCATGCGTGATTGTATGCGTCATTAACCATAGCGGAGACAGCTCTTCTTCCTCTTCTTGCCATGATACCTTGCGACTTATTTTCTCATCAAATCGCTCGTCGTATTCTTCTAGAAAACGATAGACGAGCTGATCAACAAGCTCAAACACGGTTCTCATTTCATTTACATCCGTTACATCGCTCACTTCTACGATTGGCTCTTGCATTTCCAAAGCAAAGCGACCTAACCAGCTTTCATAGCACTCTGCGATATGAACGTGTAAATTACGAATCGAACCCCATCCGTATCCATCTACTTCTTTTAAATAATCCTCCTGATTGATTTGCTCACAGAAATGAAAGAGAACTTTACGCGTGTGTTTAACTAAATCATATTGCTCTTTTAGTACGTTCATTGCATTTCCTCCTGTTATCTTAAAGTGACTTCTGTCCGTCACTCGACCGTCTCAAACTATTGCTTCTATCTTCTACTCTTTATTCCTTTTCAACGGTGAACTAAACCTATACTTTTATAGTGAATTTGCTCTCAAATCATAGAAATTCACATGACATTTGAACTAATTACGGAGTTACATGTTGGGCAATATCTCATCTTTTTTCATTATAAAAATAGAAATAAAGCTTCCTCTCAAAATCAAGAGAGAAAGCTTACTAGTAAAAAGGCTATCCCGATCAAAATATACTTTAGTGGAAACTGTGATCCTTTTCCTTTTGATGATGATGTCCTTATGTCACCTATCACAACGATTAGAAACACAATCGCAATCACATACAGAAATACTTCACTAATTGAAAAAAGAGAATAAATTAGTCCAATTGAAAGCATCATTGCGATAATTCCGATCATGCTTAATGGAATCATAATAGGTTTAAAGGCTATGCTTTTCATTTATTTCGCCCTTTCGTTCTAGAACTTCAAATCCCCCTGCAAATCTAGCCCGATCTTTAATTCTTCTAGAATATTTTTAGACGATGAAATCATTAAGAGAAAAATGAGTGCGATGGTGATCGTAGTGGAAATGATCCAGCTTTTTTTCATTACGTAACAAACACCTTTTTGTGAGAGTAGAGAATTCATTCCATGCCTGTCCCTGGCTTGTCTAGCTGCTCATGGAAATTTCACTATGAGTCTCGTAAAATCATTTAAGCATTATTTTGCTTTCGCTTTCGATATGAGCGATACAACGAGTTACCGATAAACATAGCAAATCCATAGCAAACTGCTACGATCGTGAAAGCAATGAGATTGTCATTCAAAATTAAGAGCATACCTACAAGTATAAAAAGCATGAGACCCAGTGTATTTATCATCCAATAAGGTTCCGATAATAGATGTTTTCTAGACTCCATTTCCCCCACTCCTTTTTCGATGATCAATGACTTTCTATACTACTTGTACGATTTCATTTTCATTTGGTTTCATTTTCCATATAAACAATAATTGTATAAGTCATTTTTGAGCAACCTCCTTACTGCCTCGTTACAAAACAAATCGCCTCTTCTAACACATTGGGAAATTCATTCGGCCATTCATGCCCGATGCCTTCATTTACAATTAGTTTGCAAGGGATCTGATAAGCTTCAAAAAGTTGAGCAGCTTCCAATGCATTTTCATAGAAAGGATCTTGATCTCCTGTAATGATGCAGCCTCTTGCATGAGGGTTCAGCTGATTTTGCAAGATTTCTTTTAGTGAATGGAGATCGAAAGCTGGTGCAACAGCAATAAATAAATTAAATTCTTCCATATCATTACTTAAGCTCATTTGAGTTGTGATACTTCCTCCTTGAGATGCACCGGCTAGTATTCGTTTTTTATCTGACACATCAACCCGTTTAGTAAATTCATAATACGTCTTTTTTACATCATTATAAGCAACCGCTTCATCATCCCATGAATAACATTGGTAGCTGAAAAGTTGAGAAGATTGAGGAAATCCCATCAAGTACTTGATGACGAGTTTCTCATCAGACCACTGCTCCGCAAAGTCTTTTGCATTAGAGCCTTTCCAGTGCAAAGGGAAAATGACCGTATCCGCTTCAGAATGCCCCTGAATGGTTAACTCCGCATGTGCAGATGCTTTTGTGTTTTCAAAGATCGAATGACATTGACTTACGATAGACTTAAATTCTGGGTAGGCTTGCAAGGGGCTCAACTCTGGATCAGATGTTAGAATTTCTGGGTTCCACCACAGTCCATGTTTGAGAACTTCTTTTAGTTCAGCAACACCTTCTTCGTGCTTTCCTTCCATTACATAAATATTCGCTTTCCAATGACCCAACCGATCTCTTTTATGAGGAAACATTTCTTTCGCTTCTTCCATAACACGCAAAGCTTCTTCGTTTTCTTTACTATCAGCAAGTTCTATCACCCGATTTTGTAGATCAGCAAACCTCATTGTAAATACCTCCCAATAGCTTAATTAGTTCAATACTAATTGAACTACTATATTAAGTCAATGAATAGATAATTAATATTTTGATTATTCTAATTAAGAACATCGTATGGTAAGATATGAAAAAAAGAAAGATATGGAGGGGCACCTATGACACTGCAAGTTAGAACACTTTCTTCACCTGTTTATGAACTCTTATTAAGCATTTCATTATATAAAAGGCAAACGTTAATGAAATATTTAGATCTTGGCGCAAAGTGGCCTAAGGATATTGAATTGTTCATTTCCCCTGAGTTACATTATTTGATTGCTTCAAAAGAGAACATGTTCTTTGAAGACTTATTAGTTTTATTAATTGAACAATCACGATACAAAGACAAAATCGACCTCTTCTTTGAATGGTTAGGGAATCTATCTGGCGGTGAGCTCTTTGAACGAATTGCTCCTTTATTAGACGTTGATCGAACACTTCCTTCTGATCTAGCATCACAAAGAGACCGATCACTCACGTTGTTAAAAGCCTGGAATGAGCAATATTTTCAACTCCTAGATTGCGATATTTCTGATCGATTAAATCGTGACGCAAAAGAGAAGGAACATAAGCTTAAGAATCAATCGCAAGAGGATGTTATTTTGGAAGCTAGTCGTTACATCATTGAAACGCCTAGTGTGAAAAGCGTTTGTTTGATTCCTGCGATTCACCTTCAACCTATGTCGTTTATCGATCATTTGAAAGATACGCTATACATCACTTATCCTATTAAAGATGCGAAAGATGAACTAACTGAAGTTCTTCGTTTAACGAAAGCGCTCGGGGATGAAAAACGATTAAAGATAATGAAATTTTTATCTCACGAACCCACTACTTTCACCAATATCGTTTCGGAATTTGGCATGGCGAAAGGGAATATCCATCATCATCTTTCCATTTTAAGAGGGGCTGGATTATTGAATATTCACGTCAGGGATAAGCGGAACACATTTTATTACAGCACAAACATAGAAATCGCAGAAGAGTTACGTAAGAAGGTGGATCAGTTTCTTAAATAGTGCCTGTCACCACCTGATAATTCGGCTAATCTACGCCTTTTAAATGAAAAGAGCGCTCAAACGAATCGTTTGAGCGCTCTCACCTATTGCTACTGATATGTATTAATTTCCATACCAACCTTTATGTGCTTCTATTAACTTATCATGATCTTCGTCCCAATAATCAACACTATAAGAATAGTCATAGTTCATAATGCATTTAATCCCACTGCCTTGAGCATCGTGACTTAGTCCATAGTTATGAGAGAATTCGTGCTGAGCCGCGTGCCATGTATTCGTTGCGCCCTGATCGAGGTTAACTGATACTGCACTACCATAAGGAGAGTTCGGATAAACATAAGCAATACCGCCTGAATTGAAATTAGCATCTCTCGTGAAGCCCACTACAAAGTCGTATCCATTTCCATTCCAGTCCTTGTCCATGTCCTGAAGAATTTCAGATGCATTTGCCCCTTCAGAAGTCCACTCACCAAGAGCTTTGATCTCAAAATCAATGTTATGATCACGTGTAAACCCATTATCCGCGTTCTCAACAATGTTTTGCGTGAGAGTTTGCCAGTCGCTATGTGCAGCACGATACTCTTCATCCGCAGCAATCAATACGGTCACTACGCTAGCGCCAGTTGCAGTTGGTGTTGTGGTTCCGCCTGAACCTCCAGTTGATCCTCCGTTACCGCATAATAGAATACACAATTCGCCTTCTTCATTAACCTGTTTTTTAGTATTCTTTTTGTTTTGTTTGTCTGCTTTTTCATCCGCATTTTTCTTGATTTTCTTTTCTCCGATTTTCTTACCTTTTTCATCCAAAACATCCGCTACTGAAGAACTCTCCACTTCAGCTGGACGATCAAACTTCTCTTTCCCTTTTGTTTTGGCTTTGGGAAGTTCATGACCGATCGTAACCTCTGACCCCTGTGAATCTAGCTCTGCTGTTTTTGCACTTGTTTCCCCGAATCCTGGTACGATAGCGATTGATAATGCAAGCGTCAATGCTACAAGTCCTTTACGTTTCATACGTGTTCCCCCTGAGAAGTATTTTTAACACATCTCCTAATCTATCACATGGGTTCGACACTTCGCGGGGGCCAATAGATAGAAATCAACCGATATTTTCCAGGGGAAAAAAGAACGGTTTTTCTTAACAAAAACTTAACACTGACATTTATTAAGAGGATCATCATTCATTTTTTCATCTCAAAGGTTCACTCAAGTTCCAGAAAATGAAGCAAAATAATTAGAATGACTCCCCCAATTTAGCTTGTCTTTATATCATTTCCCTCTAAAAACTCATATACTATTTCATCTATGAATGAAAGAGGTGATTAAAAATAGATAGCATAAGATGCCCGAAATGTTGTTCCCTTATTTGTAATCATGAATGCAAAGGGAGCTCAACATATAAAAAACATTGTAAATGTAGAAAGTGTGACTGTTGCAAATGCATCTGTCCTCCCGGGCCTCCTGGACCTCCTGGACCTACAGGGCCTAGCTTAAACACGATTTATTTAGCTGCAGAAACAGTACCGAGCGGACACTTTATTGGAGTTGGGACAGCTGATCTTAACTTTGAAGAAACAACTGTAGTCGTTCCATTTAGCGGTCTTATCACTGGATTAGTCTTTAGTATTCGTGATGAGATATTAACTGCAAATGAAAGTGTAACAGCTGAAATTTATAAAAGTTCTGATTGTGGATTCACTTCTACCCCTACTGGAATAATCGCAACAGTTATGGGACCAAATAATGCAAATACACCTAATTGCTGTGCTACCGCAATTGGTAATTTATCAATTAATCAATGTGATCTTTTATCAGTAAGAGTAACACATAGTAGCGGAGAAGCATTACAAGATGGTGCTACAGCAACCATTATTACAACAATTTAAACTCCTTGAGAATAGTGCCTGTCACCACCCAAAACCACTCGAATGGTTATAGATTTTGTCGAGTGTACTGAAATGAAAAGAGATCCCTCCGAAAGAAGGGATCTTTCTTTCATTATTTAAGGTTATATCCATATTTTCATTGCCCCTCCTAACTTTCCTCCAAACTACTTTCAAGTAAATATCATACTCAAACGAGAACTACTTTTGTAAGAAGTCATTCAGGAAAACCTGGATACAACTACTAGAATTACTGATAATGTGTTTGCTCTAAAATCTTCTTCCATCCCTTTGCTCTCAAGTGTAAGATTTTAATCGTCCCTCGAAACAGATGAAACATATAGACACTCTTAAATGTACCATTCATTAATATAGGTAATTACGGAAAACACCTCCATGATAAACACAATGTGTACATAACCCACTATCTATATGAAGATATTCCCGTCCTGGCCCATGATACTTCCCAATTGATGCTAAATAAGTGCAATGAACTTCAGCTGATGAATATTACCGACTAATACACCGCTATCAAAATAAGAGGTAGCCATTTTCTTTTTTCACCTAACGTCAAACTCTGATCCGCTTCCCCCTGCTTCCCTATCACCTTTCTTCTCTATTTATCTTTCATATCTTTTAGGCTCTTCAACCACTGAAGGCACTAGATCAGATAGGAAACATTGGACAGAGAATGACTACCTTTACAGCGCCGACAAGAAGCATCAGCGCTGTAAAAGTAGCCGCTCATTACTACTGAAGTATACTGAGACCTTCTGAGGTTTCCACCGTATCACCCGATTTGAACGCTTGAATTTCTTCAACAGCGCGCTTTCTACACATTAAACCAGCCCAATGTGCGTCATCTTCGCGCTGCTACCGTACCGTAGTACGCCTGGTTACCTACCCGAACCGTTAAAGGCCGTTCGCGCCATAGCTTCTCACCACAGAAACCGGGAACTGTGTATCTTTGAGAACGCTGAATTTTCTGCATCGGCATCAGCTCACCTGACAAGTTTTGTTTTCGAACGTGTGGTAGGCGTTCCACGTTCTGATCAGCGGCGCACTTTAAGAAACCTCACCATCCCTGGATTTTAAAAAGAGATTGGGAAGCCGCTGTTCTGTATGGAGTTGGGTCGCGCCATTATGTAATAGGAAAAATGGGAGAGAGGCATTCACCTTCTCTCCTGTGCAATACATCACCCTGTCTGTTGATTCGAACTTCGAGCGTTTAAGTGATCTGGCAGCTGCAGAATCGTATCGTTGAGTGTATCGAGCTTCTGTTCAATGCGGTGCAGCAAATAAAGCGTCACCACAACGGGAAAGCCTACATCGCTAATAAGAGACATCCAGGACTCCATTCCTTCCCCCTCCTCGTTCGTTTAATAGACTTACTAAAAAGGAAGGACAATTGCCCTTCCTCTGAATTACTTAACCGATGATAATGTCGTTCTCATTACGTTCAACGATGCGAGCGCCTTTTTTCGAAACAAGATCGCCTCCGCTCGTTGTAAAACAGTTCTGCGTAATAAGCGTATCCATCGCCGCTGCGATTGCAGCTGGATTTACGGGCTCGACTGGATCACTTAGAGTGATGGAAAACGGTTTGTTGTCACGCGTGTTGAATTGAAGTTCTAGTGTTTTAGCCATTTGGGGTTCCCTCCTTTCTTACCTTTATTGGTGACGGCTTACGATTGAAGATCAGATGAATCATTGCGCTCAACCGCGAACAAATTGTGCTGTTGAAGCGGTGCTAGTGCCAATGCGACTGCAAAAAGCGCATCAGGCGTAGCGGATGTTTTCACGTTGTTGAAATTCTTGCTGCGGAAAATGGATTTGCCGTTTTCATCAACGCCTACTTCAAGAACCATGCGAAGCTGCGTATCCATGAGGGATGATGTTGCCATGTCGATCACCTCCTTTCACCTTATATATCGTTTGGAAAGTGGAAAAAGGGACATTGGGAGGAAATAAAATTTTCTAGAACGAGAAAAAGCCGACCCCACAATGGGACCGGCTTCGTTAAAAGATGCTATTAGGAATCTGTGAATACGTCCAAACAAAAGGACCGCATCAAAAATGCGGTCCTTCTTTTATCATCGCTATTACATTTTAAAATCAAATTCATCAGGGTGTGGGCCGCTACGAGCATTGTCATTCAATGCATCAAGCTGCTTCATTTCCTCTGAAGTGAGTTCAAAATCAAAGAGATCGATGTTCGCTTCGATGCGCTTCTCGTTCATTGATTTTGGAATTGTAATCACGTTATGTTGCAGATCCCAGCGAAGAATGACTTGCGCTACAGACTTGTTGTACTTCTCAGCAATACCTGAGATTGTTTCATTGTTTAACAACTCACCAGCCATTAGCGGAGACCATGCTTCCACTTGAATGTTGTGCTCTTCGCAATACGTTCTGACTTCTAGCTGTGTCAGACGAGGGTGGAATTCGATTTGGTTAATCACCGGTGTAATCTCGAAGTTTTTACGAAGATCTTCAAGATGATTCACGTGGAAGTTACTAACACCAATTGAACGAACACGCTTTTCTTTGTATAGCGTCTCAAGTGCTTTCCAAGGCTCCTGGTATTTGTTATCTCCTGGCCAGTGAATGAGGTAAAGATCTAAATACTCAAGACCTAGCTTAGATAGGCTTGTTTCATAAGCTTGAATCGTTTCATCGTAAGATAGCCCGTCGTTCCATACTTTCGAAGTAATAAAGAGCTCATCTCTTGTTACGAGACCTTCTTCAATCGCCTGATTCACACCGCGACCTACACTTTCCTCGTTGCCGTAGATCGCTGCTGTATCAATGCTGCGGTAGCCTTTCTTAATAGCCGTCTTCACTGATTCGACTAATTCTTGGCCTTCCTCTACTCTAAATACGCCGTAACCTAGTTCCGGCATTTCAATATTGTTGTTTAGTGTTTTTGTTTGAACAGACATTATAAATAACTCCTTTCAATACTCCATTCATTGGTTTACCCGTAAATGTAATTTTAAATCTTCTCATCGAGAAAATCACGTTAAACGCATTTTAGAAGTGGAGGGTGCCTGTCACCACCCGTTATTTGGCGTTTCATGTCGAAGGAGGAAGAGCATTTGCTCTTCCTCCTTCGTTTTCTAGTACATAGCAACAGTAAAGCTCTTTCTTAAGTGAACTCACATGGCGGCATCCCCGGTACTGCTCCACTCGACGGGGAGAGGCGTTTTTGGCGACATTGTTCTTCTAATACGAGATTTAAGATTTTCTGTACTTCTTTTGATTCCGGTGTTTCAAAGTCAGGATGAGCGAGATTCTTCTCCTCAAGCGGGTCCACTGTTAAGTTATACAATTCGAATTCATCTGGCACCGGGGTTGTTTTCGTTGTCGTGATGCACTCCGAAAACTGTTCATCCCCATTTGGTGGAACAGGATCGGATTGTGTCACCGTAACGTCCGAGACTCCTGGGTTACTCCAAAACTGCGGGTTATCATAATACCGTCCATATTTCCAGATTTCTTTCTTTTTATCGCTTCCAGTAGGAAGCGTAGTAATAACGGCTTCAATATGATTCGGTTGAATAACGGACTCATAAGGCTCACCAGTTACGGTCACCTGATTCGGACCCCTCGTCACGTCGTCATCCGTCATAAAGTATAGTGGTTCATTAGCACGATAAAATCGTTTCCTACCTGACAATAATGGGGTGAGGTCTCTTCCAACAAGAGGGTGAACTTCTGTATGATCAAGACTTAGCATCTCTTGAACCTCTTCCTCATCGATTCCCGCAAGCCCTAACATAGTTGGCAGAACGTCCACGTGACTCGTTAGCATCGTTGTGCTCTCTTTACCTGAGAAAAGAGACGGACTATGAATAATCAGTGGAACATGAATCGATTCCTCATACATGTTATACCATTTTTGATAAAGTTCTCCGTGCGCGCCAAGAAGATCGCCGTGGTCTGAAAGGAAAAGAACAATCGTATCTTCATAGAATATCGATTTTTTCAACGCTTGAAAAACTTTCATCATCTCGTTATCTGCCTGTTTCTGTAGGGAATAATAGAGCTTTCTATAAAAAGGCGTATCGATCAAAGGCTGTAAGGCTTTAGGATACACGTCGCGATAGCTCCTTTGTGCACGAGGTTTTGTGTGAAGAGATTCTAAAGATGTAGGAGCTTTAGGGATGAACGGAACAGAGGGATCGATTTCAAAGTTATAAAGAGGAAGTTGCTCAGCGATCACGCCAAAGAGAGCAATATCATGTGGATTAATGAACGAGCTCATGATCATCCACGGAGGCGTTTCCTCTTTTTCTTCCTGCTCAAGGCACTGAATTAAGTCCACCACTTCAGCAGCATACACTACGTCTCGTCCGCTGACCCCGATGGCAGCCGATGAACCGGAATTACGAGGATTCGCACCATGTGGTTCAGGTCCAATCCATCCGTTAAAGCCAAATCCATCTAACCGACTTGCTTCAAGGTACTCCTGAACATTTTCTTTATCAGGCACGCCCGTAGAAGTATAGCTTGGTAGGGCATTGTTTGTCCCCGGAATAATAATATCCACTTCAGAAGCGTGCCATTTCCCTTTCCAGTACGTACGGTATCCCGCTTTACGCAAATAGTCTCCCATTGTTGGAACAGTATTGGGATCGAGCCAAAACATATCTGGATCAAATGGCGTCTTTGCTGCACCACTCGTTTGCGTGACTCCGTGAAGAGAAGGATACTGTCCTGTATATAATGTCGTTCTACTTGGTGAACAAGCCGTACTTCCAGCGTAGTGATTTTTAAATTCGAATCCATTTTCTCGCAGCAACTCTTGCACCAACAGATTTTCCTTGCTCCACTTCTTTATATCCTCATTTTCATAAATAGAGGGATAGCGTTGCTCATCCACCATTAATATAAGAAAATTCGGCTTTTTACACCGTTTTGTAAAAAGAGAGGTGCGAGGCTTCGAATGATCTTTCCTCATAATTCCGTTCCTCCTTCAAATAACCCTTAACGCTCTATTCCGTAGTCTATGTAAGCGCCCAGTAAACGGTGCTTCTTAGTGATCAGTCTTGCCGCAATCCACCTAATTCTTTCAACGAATGCCCTATTTTTCATAACCTATTTTTCTATCACATACATTAAGAAAGGAAAATATTAGAGGGATTCATAGCATTCAAGAGGAGGCTTGGCTAAAGTATGGATCAACCGTTCTCTTCATTACGCTACCCAGAAGACTTGCTGTCTCTCGTTCAACATGGTCTACCGGGAAAAAGCAGTCCAAAACACGTCATCATAATTGGAGCTGGACTGTCCGGATTAGTCGCAGGTTCATTGCTACAGAGACAAGGACATCATGTGACCATTTTAGAAGGGAATGATCGCATTGGGGGAAGGGTTTATACATTACGAGAACCCTTTACACCGGGACAATACATGGACGCCGGTGCAATGAGAATTCCAGATAATCATGCTCTTGCACATGAATACATCCGACGTTTTCAGCTCCCTACTCATTCATTTATTAATGCCACACCAGAAGACTTAATTTTCATGAACAATGTGCTAACAACGCGAGCGGAATACGAAAAAAATCCCGATATTCTCAGGTTTCCTGTAGAAGAAAGCGAGAAAGGAAAGACAGCTGCTGCTCTGTTTCTTGAAGCAACAAAGCCCTTCATCGACCTTTACAAGCAAAGTACACCTGAAGAGCAAGAAAAGCTCGTAGCGGAATACGGAGAATATTCAATGGGCGAATTTCTCCAGTACAATCCACTAGGTAAACCATTATCACTTAACGCCATTCGTTACATTGGTGTGATGCTTGGGATTGAAGGCTTTCCAGAGTTTTCTTTCACAGATATTCTAACGGACATCATCTATCCGATTTTCAGTAAAGAAATTCAGTTCTTTCAAATTGATGGTGGCAATGATCGCCTACCTTACTCATTCGCAAACGAGTTGCAAAATCAAATCTACCTTAATCAAAAAGTAATTAAGATCAAACAATCAAAGCGAGGCGTTACTGTTACAACACTCAATCCAGAAACGAATGAACGGTACCGGGTGAAAGGCGATCTCGCTATCGTTACCGTTCCTTTTTCCGTTCTTCAATTTATTGACATTGTTCCCTACAACTCCGTCTCCTTTAAAAAATGGCAGGCTATACGTGAACTCGTCAATGTTCCTGCAGTGAAAATTGGAATTGAATTTCGTCATCGCTTTTGGGAGAAAAACAACGTTGGAAATGCTATAGCGGATTTACCGACAAGATTTAGTTATGTGCCGAGTGAAGGGATTGGTTCAAAAGGACCTGCTGTCTTATTAGCAAGCTATTCCTGGGGAGAAGATGCTGTTCTTTGGGGAAGTTTACCGCATGAAGAACTGACGCGTATCTTGCTAAAGGACCTCACCAAAATATACGGCGACGAAGTGTACACAGAATTCATCAAAGTCGTTCCTTTTAATTGGAGTCAAAACCCTTACTCTGCTGGGTGCTTCACCCTTTTTACCCCCGGTCAAGAAAACAACCTCGGTGACATTATTAAGCAGCCTGAGGGAAAGCTCCATTTTGCCGGAGAGCACACATCCTCTTTTCACGGTTGGATGGAAGGCGCCATCGAATCTGGCCTGCGGGCAGCTTATGAAGTGAACATGGATGAGTAAGCCTAATGGATCATCCGTTAAGAACCACCTTAAATAAGTCAGGTGGCTTCTTAACGGTTTTTTTGTGTACTTTTAATAAACCTAATAAATAAGGAGACTTCCCCTTCAAGCCAAGTTACTGGTAACGATTACTACATATTGTATAAATGTTGTAATTTGTCGGAATTTATTGATAATTTGTCGATTTACTGTATAATTAAATATAGATTTGAATTTTCAGAAAATAACAAACAACTAGAGGAGCGACACAACTATGGCTGAATTTCTATCCGGTATTATTGATTTTTCAAATAACATTCTATGGAGTTATGTATTAATTGCAGGATTACTAGGAATCGGAATTTATTTTACAGTTGCTTCACGATTTGTTCAATTTCGATTTTTCGGAGAAATGTTCCGCGTATTAGGAGAAAAACCCGATTACAAAGATGACTCCAAAAACATCTCCCCTTTTAAGTCATTTTGCGTCGGTGCAGCAACGCGTATTGGAACAGGTAACTTAGCAGGTGTGGCAGTGGCCATTACGCTCGGTGGTCCTGGTGCTGTTTTCTGGATGTGGATTGTGGCACTTCTAGGTGGGGCGACTGCCTTTATTGAAAGCACACTCGCTCAGGTATATAAAGTGAAAGAGAAAAACGCGTTTCGCGGTGGACCAGCTTACTATATTGAAAAGGGACTTAAAGCAAGATGGCTTGGCATTATCTTTGCCGTTCTAATCGCGATTACTTTCGGACTAATCTTCAATTCAGTACAAAGTAACACAATCTCACTAGCATTTGAGAATGCCTTTAGTATTAATCGTCTTGTGATCGGATTAATCATTACAGCGATTACAGGTCTTGTGATCTTCGGCGGCGTTCATCGCATCGCGAATTTATCTAGTGTGATTGTTCCTGTTATGGCGATTCTTTACATTGTTATTGCGATGATTGTTCTCATTATGAATGTAGCTGAATTACCGTCAGTTATTGCTTTAATTGTTAAGAGTGCATTCGGATTTGAACAAGCTTTAGGTGGGGCCATTGGTGCAGCCATTATGAACGGTGTGAAACGAGGACTATTCTCGAACGAAGCTGGTATGGGTAGTGCCCCGAACGCAGCGGCTACGTCAACGACTTCACACCCGGCTAAACAAGGTTTGATTCAATCATTAGGTGTATTTGTCGATACAATCTTAGTTTGTTCGTCAACAGCGTTTATCATCTTACTTGCCCCTGTTTTCCAAACGGGTGATGTAACGGGTATTGAATTGCTTCAGAACTCACTAAACAGCCACGTTGGCGGTTGGTCAGGCATCTTTATTTCAGTAGCTATCTTTCTATTTGCTTTCAGCTCAATCATCGGCTCTTACTACTATGGTGAAACTAACATTGAGTTTATTAAAGAAAGCAAGCCTGCGCTATTTATTTTCCGTCTCGCAACGATGGCATTTGTGCTTATTGGTTCCGTTTCTAGCTTAAGTCTTGTTTGGAAAATGGCCGATTTATTCATGGCCCTGATGACAGTCATTAACTTAATTGCAATCGGGTTACTAGGTAAGATTGCATTCAAAGTATTGAAAGACTATGAAAAACAGCGCAAGCAAGGCAAAAACCCAGTCTTCAACCCAACTAAGCTTGGCATCAAGGATGCAGATGCCTGGATCGAAGATGAGGAAGAAGATGAAGAGGAATCTAAAAAAGAAGAAGCAGTAGGTTAATAGCTACCTTTCAGAGCCCGGTGTGTACACTCGCCGGGCTCTTTATTTATGCACCGATCACTATCTTTTCGTTAGAAATTTGAAGATTGCCCAACAGGGAGGCTTTCATAACTTCTTCACCCTTTTTTTGACATCCCCTTTTTATAGTTCCTCATTCGTTATATGATAAGAATAAGGTTAGACATCCCACTCAGTTATTTTGGTGGATAACCTTATTTAGATAATGGAATATGTTGTAAACTACGAAGAAAGGCAGGTTCTTTCTACTTATGATTACACCGATTTTCCGAATCTTTGATACTGAAAAGGCCACTGACTTTTATCGAGATTTCCTCGGCTTCAACGTTGATTGGAGGCATCGATACGAAGATAATATGCCCGAATACATTCAGGTTTCCTTCCATGACGCCCTTATTCACCTTACAGAACACCATGGAGATGCTTCTCCAGGAAGTTCAATAAGGGTGAAATTAACCAACGTCGAAGACTATCATCACACCCTTACTCAAAAAGAATACGCCTATGCCAACCCTGGCATGAAACACACTCCCTGGAAAACAATCGAAATGACCGTCACCGATCCTTTCTTAAACCGGATTACGTTCTATGAAGAGAAGTAGCTCGGAGCGGGTGCCTGTCACCTCCCGCTTCTTGTCGAACGCTGTCGGCGCGCCTTTAGTTAGTCAATTGGATCTTCTGCTTTTCCATAGCGAATAACATCGTAGATCGCCATGCCATCACTTGGTTTTCCATCATCGTTTTTATAAGGCATTAAAGAGAAAAAGACAAAATAGAAAGAAAAGTAAACAAACTGTCTAAATACGAGAGCTTTCGGTAGCACTTCTATGAGAATGAGATAATTAATAATCAGTATGGGTAAAACGTTAAAGAGGCTACCACCAAGATAAATGGCTACGTGTGCCCATGTTTGGTTGTAAGTTAACTTATCGTATTGACACCAGCCTTCCATAAAATATTTCTTCCTAACCTCTAGAGGCCCTATATCAAATAATTTCTTACCAGTTCCGATACAAAATTTAATTCTCCCACCAAAGATTCTCGCTACTAGTACGTGACCAGCTTCGTGGACCAATGTAACGATTGGCAAAATAATAAAGAAATTCACAAAAAACATCGGGATGTCGCTTAACGTAAACATGTATAACCTCCATTAATTTCGGGCTATGTTAGCCCATTTTAGTAATCTTGCAAATACGCTTTTACATGATGTTGGCTCAAAATGACTTCCACAAAACTGACCATCTCTTCGTTTTTAAGGCATAAAAAAGCCGAAAAGGAGTCGCTCTCCTTTTCGGCTTATGTCTGATGCTAATTGTCCAGATCATTGCTACCTTACATATATGTTTGTTTCTCTTTGAGTTTGGTTGTCAGTATATCAAATTGCTCAACCTGGTGATTTAAGCATGAGTATGAAGATACAAGTTGTGCACCACATCACCGAGATGAGTTATTTATGAGTTTGCTGTAAAAGTCGTGCTTTAAAAGACCAAACATTTTATTTCAGTCTCAGTTATCCATTGTAACGGCACAAGTTAAAAAAATGCAAGGAAAAAGGAGAAGCCACATTCAGCTTCTCCTTCTTTCCTTACCACTCTTGATTAGTAGGACGAACTAGGATTTCATTGATCGCTACTTCAGCAGGCTCTTCAATTGCAAACACAATCGTACGTGCAATGCTGTCTGCTTTAATCGCACCGCTATATACTGCATCGATCGAGGACTTCACATCATCATCTGTGATCGTTTCAGTTAGCTCAGTGCTAACTGCACCTGGAGAAATAATCGTTGCTCGAATGTTATTTCCAACGGATTCTTCCATTCTAAGCCCTTCCGTAATGGCTCTTACAGCAAATTTCGTTGCACTGTATACAGAGCTACCTGGGGAAATCTCATGACCAGCCACGGATGAAATGTTAATAACATGCCCTTCCTTTTTCTCTCTCATATAAGGAAGAACTGCCCCAATACCGTAAAGTACACCCTTGATGTTTACATCAATCATTTTGTCCCACTCATCATACTTTTTCTTGTGTAGGAGAGAGAGTGGCATTAAACCAGCGTTATTCACAATAACATCAATCTTACCAAATGTATCATACGCATATTTGGCTAATGACTCCATCTCTTCAGAAGACGTCACGTCTGTAACCTGATAGATCGCTTCACCACCGCTCGCTTCAATTTGTTGCTTAAGCTCTTTCAAACGTTCTTCACGACGAGCAGCTAGAACAAGCTTTGCACCTTTTCCAGATAGTAGCTTCGCCGTTTCTTCACCAATTCCACTGGATGCTCCAGTAATGATAACAACTTTCTCTTGTGCCATTGGTAGAACCTCCATACATTATATTCATCAATCAGTTCAATTGATATTTCACACTCTATAGGTTAAAGTGCGGTTTAACACAAATGATTTGGCTCGAGACAGGAGGTTCTAATGAATAATCACTACTCTATGAAGCAAATAACATCGAAAACCGGAATTACCGCATCAGCCCTTCGCTACTATGAAAAAGAAAAAATCTTACCTTTCATTGAACGAAATCAGAAAGGTGTAAGAAGATACAATGATCAAAACCTTGAATGGATTCACTTTATCCTAGCTCTTCGCTCAACGAATATGTCTATCGCTGAAATTAAATGGTATGTAAATCTCTATCATCAAGGGGAGGAAACGATAGAAGAAAGAAGAAAGCTTCTTCACGATCATCAGCAAAAAGTTGCAGAAGAAGTGAAGCTGCAACAAAAATATTTAAAAAGAATCTCAAAAAAAATCGCTCTATATGACGATGTTACGACGGATTTGCAGACAATTGCCTGTGAAATTCATTAAAAAAGAGAGGGATCAAAACCCTCTCTACAAAACCTTATACATCAGCAGAACCGAGCGTCATCCCCCCATCGATTACCATTTCGGTTCCTGTACAATAGGAGCTCTCGTTCGAAGCAAAAAATGCGACGGCTCTGGCAATTTCCACCGGCTGACCGATCCGACCAAGTGGTATGGACTGATAAAAATCAGGAACCCCTTCCCCTTGGGTAGCCATTTCCGTCTCAACGCCTCCGGGATGGATCATATTAACCCGAATCCCTTTTGGGCCTAACTCAATCGCCGCTGCTTTCGACATAGCGACAACAGCTGCTTTTGTGGCCGCATAGGCAGTAGATTGCCCAATCGGAGCAAAAGCTGATATTGAAACGTTGTTTACGATTGAACCTTTTTGCTGCTTTTCCATGAAAGGAACGACAGACTGCATTCCAAGGAATACTCCGAACTGGTTTACGTTAACCATTTCCTGATAATCGTCGATCGTTAAGTTGGTAAATGGTTTTCTTTTTAATATACCAGCATTATTAACGAGCGAGTCTAAGCGCCCAAATTCCTCATCAATCTCATCCATCACTGCTTCCCAATCCGCTTGCTTCGTAACATCTAATTGCACAGGGTAGGCGCTTTCCCCAATAGAACTAGCCACATCCTTTGCGCTTTCATACTGACGAGCTCCAATAACAACACGTGCTCCTAATGAAGCGAGATGCTCGGCAATGGCCTTTCCTTGCCCGCGATTACCGCCTGTAATTAAAATGACTTCGCCGTTCAACTCTGGCATTTCTCTCTCTCCTTCAGCATTTTAACTAAAGTTTACACGAAATAACTCTACAATTCATACAAAGGCACATGGAAAAAGCTACGACAGAACGAAAATCACCCGCCATAGCTTTATGTTAACTTCGAGAATTTTTCAAAAACCGTGGATAGCCTGAGAAAGCGATAGCTGCGCCTACGGTACCAGCTAGAAACAGGATAAGCAGATTAAACCAAACATCGCTTACTACACCGTTCTGAAGAATGATTTCCTTATACCCATCAAGCGCCCAGTATTGGGGAAATCCTTTACTGATGTTCTGCATAAATTCTGGCATCGTTTCAACTGGCATCCACAGTCCTCCGAGCAAAGCTCCGCCGAGTGCAATGATTTGCGTGAGAGCAATCCCCATGTTTTCCGTTTTCACTAGCACGGCCATCGCCATTCCCCAACACGTGACGATGAAGGAAAGGGCGAGAGATAAAATAATGATGGCAAACGGATCTCCTAACGAAAGGTCATAAACAAGAATTCCAAACCCGAACAATACCGTAATCTGAATCAAGACAATAATAACGAACGGTATCCATTTTCCAATAAAATAATGGATGATCGAAATCGGCGTACTCGCAATTCGAGCAACCATGCCCCTCTCCCTATCTTTAACAAAAGTGATGACCATCGATATCATAATATAGAAAGCAAACATGATCGTATATCCTGGAATAATTTGTGTAACCACTTCTTTATAGTTTCCGCTACCAGAGAAGATGCCGACAAACGCCACAATAAACACAATCGGTAAGATAAACGTCCAAAACCATAACCCTTTATCCTGCACTGTCTTCTTTAGTTCAGTTCTAACAATAGCCCACATGAGCATTCCTCCCTTTCGTTCAGACATCACGCAGCTGAGTTCCTGTTAAATGAAAGAAAATATCTTCTAATCTTGGTTGATATAATTCCAATCTTCGAGGCTCAATCCCCTCTTCTCGAAAACGTCCAATAACTTGTTCAAGCGTAGCAAGTGGATTCTCTGACGTTAATAAGTAGCCATTTCCTTTTCTTTCAGGGTGACCGAAAGGAGATAAGCTTTCTTCTGCAATGCCTTCTCCAGAAATGAATAGCGAAGGCTTACTATGTCTCTCAAGTAATTCAGCCAGTTCTCCGTATTCCATCAGCTTACCTTTATCGATTAAGCCGATGCTATCACACAGCTGTTCCACTTCTTCCATATAATGACTTGAATAGATAATCGTGCTTCCTTCTAACTTTAAATGATGGATAATCGAAAAAATTGAATTTCTCGATTGAGGATCAATACCGACTGTGGGTTCATCCATAATCACAATGGACGGTTTATGAAGCAAAGCACATCCAATGTTCAATCGGCGCTTCATTCCCCCAGAATAAGTAAGCACCTTATCTTTTCCCCGATCTTTCAAACCAATCTGATCAAGCACCTCATCGATCCGAACCTGAAGATTTCTCCCTTTCAACCCATAAAGATGACCGAACAAACTCAGATTTTCTCTTGCTGTGAGGGTTTCTTCTAAACAAATTTCCTGTGGCACGTAGCCGATTTCCTTCTTGATCGCCTGCCGGTCTTTCGATACATAATGGTCATTCACCGACATTTCTCCATCAAACTGCATTAAAATGCCCGAAAGTATTTTCATTAACGTGGATTTCCCAGCTCCATTGGGACCAACAAGACCAAAACACGTTCCTTCCTTTATGCTAAAACTAATGTCATCTAGCGCCTGAATGGGACCGTATTGTTTACTTACGTTTATCACATCAATCATTCGCCAAACTCCCTCCTCTAAAGATCATAAAGACTACTGTCTTCTATCCAATTACAAGTACGCATCGAAATGATGAAAAGTTTCTTTTCACAGCATTTAGGCTTCTCAAGAAAATGAATCAACTTTTACTTAATATGTATATATAAAAGCCTCCATTTCCATTCGATATCACTATACTTCTTCCCTAATACTACGGAGCGGAGTAAGAAACCTCTATTAATATTGCGAAAATAGCTACTATTTGAAATAATATAGTGAACAGTAAAATAATGACATTGTCTATTTTATATGAAACGAGGGGTTATTCCATTGATTTACAGAAGAAAAACGTATGCTATACAACCCGAAAAGCTTAACGAGTTCAATGAGTTTTTTCATACTTACCTCTACCCTAATCAATTAAAGCACGGTGCAAAGCTCATTGGTCGATGGGTTAATGAAAGCGAAAATGAAATTACAGCCACATGGCAGTATGATAGCATCGAGCAATATGAGGGTATCGAACGTAGCATTAGACAAAGCTCTTTACATACAAAAGCACAAGAACGAAGAGCCGAATTAGGAGAACTTTACCTTGATAGCCGAGAGGAAATGCTAACTTCAACGGCTGAACCTTATTCGTATCACCCGCCAAAACACATCGTGTCCGCAGCTTCCGTTATTTTAAATGAAGATAATGAAATGCTTTTAATCAAAGGCCCGCGTAGAGGTTGGGAGATGCCTGGAGGTCAGGTTGAAGAAGGAGAATCCTTGATCGATGCGGCTGTGCGAGAAGCGAAGGAAGAATGCGGCGCAGATATTGAAATCGTTAAATTCTGTGGTGTGTTCCAAAATGTGAAATCCTCGATCTCAAATAATATGTTCTTAGCCAGTTTTGTTGGCGGCGAGCTCACAACTACACCCGAAAGTCTTGAAGTTGGCTTCTTTCCCATTCCTACAGCGCTCGAAATGGTAACGTGGAAAAACTTTAGACAGCGAATTGAATACTGCTTAGATGAAGCGCAGCATCCTTTTTGTGTCGCTTTTTAATAATCACTAAACCGCCACTTAATCGAGAGGCGGTTTTTATATGGGCAAAATTGGTTTACTTTCTCGTTTTAAAAGGTATTTATTTACATATGAAAAGGATGATAGATGATGCAATCCTCTTGGCGTAAAGTTTTAGAATTGCTGTTAATTGGGATGCTCTTCATTCCCATCTTGACTGTTTTGAACAATGAACCGATTTTCTCCTCAAAAAACATCTCCCTTTTTTCTTGGTATTCTAACTTTCAACGTCTGCATATTTCTTTGGAGATGGTTACGTCACTAACGATCATAAATTAATCTATTTGGAGGGCTGAAAATGCTGAAGAAAAAAGTGTTATCACCTTTTAAAGAGTTTCTCGTTATGTTCTCACTGTTTGGGGTTCTTTTCGGTGGCGGATTTCTTGCCTTTTATTATTTGGGTTTTAACATTGGGTTTCCCATTGCCCTCGCTCTACTGATTCTTATCGCTTACATATCAAGGCGAGTCATTAAACAATCCGACGAAAACTTTCTAACACCAACTGATCGCAAATTCAATATGAAGAAACACCCATGGTTTGTCGGCATTCCTCTCTTTATTCTTTTTTTCGTCGGAAACTATGTTCGCTATGATGATAGCCTCATCACTGCTCTAATTATAACGCTCATTAACTTTTTCTTTAGCTTTGTGGTGGTGCTCGGCGTCTACTATTTTAAAATGAAAAATTACGGATATCGATTGAAGGATGGTCATTGGTCTAAATAACTGAAAATAGGAGTTGTAAAACCGGAAGAAATAGCTGTTTCTTTCCGGTTTTATTTTATTTCCATGGGGTATTTATGAATTGAAAACACAATTTCGACTGAATTCGATTTTATTTTACAGAATAGGGGGTTAATGGAATCGATTACCTGAAAATTCACCTTACATTAATAAAGTAACTAATCAGATTAAAACTTCTCTCTTTACACCATACTAACGGTAGTGATAGAGTAAGTAATTGTGTTTAAAAAGCGATTAAAGGAGTCTTCTATGAACAATAAAGAAAATGGGCGTATTGATTGGCCCGTCTTTGGAATAAGCGGTGGGGTGTTAATTCTCTTCGTTATTCTTGCACTTTTTGATATTTCATTGGTAGAAAACATTGTTAGCTCAAGCTTTGCCTGGTCTGCGAGGTTTTTCGGAGGTTTTTGGCAAGTATTAATGCTAGCGACGTTCTTCGTAGGTATTGGATTGGCTTTCTCAAAATATGGAAAGATAAAACTTGGCGGTATGGACAAGCCTGAACTAAGCCTCTATAAATGGTTATCCATTATTATGGCGACGTTACTTGCGGGTGGCGGTGTGTTCTGGGCAGCGGCTGAGCCGATGTATCACTTCTTAACTGTTCCCCCTTCTCAAGATGGGAAAGGCATTGAAGCAGGTACACAGGGCGCGATTGATACGGCACTTGCACAAAGCTTCATGCATTGGGGCTTTCTCGCATGGGCGATCCTTGGAACGATCAGTGCTGTTGTTATGATGTATGGTCACTATCATAAAGGGATGCCGATGAAGCCACGTACGCTTCTCTATCCTATTTTTGGTGAAAAACTTCGCCACAGCTGGTTTGGAACGCTTATTGATGCGTTTTCTGTTATCGCAGTTGCAGCAGGAACAATTGGACCAATTGGATTCTTGGGATTACAAGCAAGCTATGGATTGCAAGAAATCTTCGGAATTCCAAATCAGTTCAGCACGCAGTTCTCGATTATTTTAGCGGTTGTCGTAGTTTCTACGATCTCAGCCGTAACTGGACTTTACAAAGGAATTCAATATTTAAGTAGCTTTAACGTTCGTCTAGCCATTGGATTGATGGTGTTTATCGTCATCTTCGGACCTGGTGGCTTTATCTTTAACCACTTTATCTCTGGATTTGGTGTTTATGTCGATCAATTTGTCACAATGAGCACATTCCGTGCTGATACTGGCTGGCTTTCATTCTGGACAGTCTTCTTCTGGGGCTGGTTTATCGGATACGGTCCAATGATGGCCATTCTTGTGAGTCGTATTTCAAGAGGACGTACGATCCGCGACATCATTATTGCCGTTTCTATTTTTGCACCAGTTATTTCAACATTCTGGTTCACGGTACTTGGCGGATCAGGGATTTTCTTTGAAATTTCTAACCCAGGTTCCATTTCAGAAGCATTGAATGCTGCTGGTAACCCAGCGGCGATGTTTGCCATTACAGAACAATTCCCACTTGCAAGCATTGTTTCACCACTGTTCTTGATTCTAACGATTCTTTTCGTTGTCACAACAAGTGATTCTATGTCTTATACGATTGCGATGGCCGTTACAGGCGAAGGCGATCCACAAAGATGGCTTCGCGTATTCTGGGCTATTCTTATGGGAACTGTTGCCGTTATCCTACTCATTACTGGAGACAGCGGTATTACACAGCTACAGAATTTCATTGTTGTAACAGCTGTTCCCGTCTCTCTCATTCTCCTGCCGATGGTTTGGCTCGCTCCTAAAGTAGCCAGAGAAATGGCGAGAGATCAGAACATCATTAAATAAGAGAAGAATTTAGAAGGCGCACTATCTTACGATAGTGCGCCTTTTTGGTGTTGTGGTGCCTGTCACCGCCCGCTTTAGCTCGAATAAAGTCGAAATATACGCGGTGAAATTGGGTATCCTAAGAGCTGAGTTATGATATTTAAGGAGGATATGACTATGCTTGAAGGTAAATGTGCGTTAATTACTGGTTCTGGTCAAGGTATTGGACTAGAGATTGCAACAGAGTTTGCGAAGGCCGGAGCGAAAGTGATGTTAAATGATATTAACGAGGACACGCTTAAAGAGTCCGTTGAAAGTTTAACGTCTCAAGGGTTTACCGTTGAAGGTGTCGTAGCTAACGTTGCGAAGGAAGAAGATGTGAAGAATGCGATTGATGAAACAGTTAAGAAGTTTGGTCGCATCGATATTCTCGTGAACAATGCTGGCATCCAGCATGTTGCCCCTATCGAAGAATTCCCTAGTGAGAAATATAGCTTAATTCTTGATATTATGCTCAAAGGGCCTTTTTACGGTATCAAGCATGCCTTCCCTATAATGAAGGAACAGGGATATGGCCGCATTCTTAATATGGCTTCGATTAATGGGCTAATTGGTTTTGCTGGTAAAGCTGGCTACAATAGCGCGAAGCACGGCGTGATAGGGTTAACGAAGGTTGCAGCCCTTGAAGGCGCTGATTATGGGGTTACTGTTAATGCGATCTGTCCTGGGTACGTTGATACACCACTCGTTCAGAATCAGCTTGAGGATCTTGCCAAAACTCGTAACATCGAGAAAGAGAAAGCTCTTGAGCAAGTGATTTATCCACTCGTCCCTCAGAAGCGGTTAATTCAAGTTCAAGAAGTAGCCGACTATTCGATTTTTCTAGTGAGTGAAAAAGCGAAGAGCATTACAGGTCAAGCAGCTGTTATTGATGGTGGATATACAGCACAATAAAATATCGCAAAAAAACCCCCGGTCTCCTTTTTTGATAAGGAGACCGGGGGTTTTCACTTTTTACATTTGAGACAATTAGTTAACCCCCATCATTGCAAGGAAGATAATCGCAATGGTCGCTATCATCGGGATGATCAACCCAACGACAAATACGTCTTTGTAAGAGTCTTTATGTGTTAGTCCAGTAACAGTGAACAATGTTAACAGTGCACCGTTATGCGGGAGAATCGACGCTCCTGAAGCTACTGCCGTGATCCGGTGGAAAGCTTCTAAGCTGAGATTGTTATTAATCGCAATATCGTAATATTCCGGCCCGAGGGCTTCAAGTGCGATTCCCATACCACCAGAAGCTGATCCAGTAATCATGGCCAGGAGCTGTACTGCAAAGGCCTCTGAGAAATACGGACTAAGCGGAATAGCGAAAATGAGATCTTTCACTGCTTCAAACCCAGGTGATGCTGTCACGACAGAGCCGAAACCAACAGCAGCACTTGTATTAATCGTCGCCATAACGGAACCAGATGCGCCTCCGTTGATCGCTTTTATAAATTGCTTGTAATTTTTAATATTAAAGAGCATGATGAGTAGAATTCCGATACCTAACGCAACGAGGATACTTAAGTTTTCAAAAGCGTTTAATGTTACAACTACAGCAATTAACGGAATAACGGAAAGAATCCAGTTTGGAAGCTCATCTTCGTTAATGCTTTTTACTTCGTTCGAGCCCTTAGGCTCTGTAAATTCCTCACCATTTTTCGTGAGTTGTTTCTCGCGGAACTTCAAATAGAAATAACCGCCAACTGCCATAATTAAGCCAGCTACAATCCCAAGAATAGGCGCGGCCATTGTAGACGTTTTGAACGTATTAATTGGGATAATGTTTTGGATCTGCGGCGTTCCTGGCAGTGCTGTCATCGTAAACGTAAACGCCCCAAGAACGAATGTTGATGGAAGTAATTTACGTGAGACGTTGGCCTGACGGAACATCGCTACGGCTAGTGGGTAAACAGCGAATACAACAACGAAAAGACTTACGCCTCCGTATGTAAGAATGGCTGCTGAGATAAGCATACCGAGAATCGCACGTTTCTCACCAATCAAGTTTGAAATTTTATAAGCAACAGACTGTGCTGCTCCTGTGTCCTCCATTAATTTCCCAAAAATGGCACCAAATAAGAAAATCGGGAAATATGCTTTCGCAAAATCAACGAAGCCCTGCATGTATGTTCCAGTGTAGGCTTCGAGAATGTTCATACCGCTCAAAATTGCTACAATACCTGATACCAATGGGGCGATCCAAATAATCGACCATCCGAGGTAAGCTAAGAGCATCAAAAGAGCGAGCCCTACAAGAATACTAATCATAGCTGATTTGCCTCCTCAAAAATCTTCTGTCTGTTTTACTATGTCCAATCCAGGCAAATCTAAATCGACATAAGCCGACTTGCGCGTGCCTGTCACCACCCGCATTTACTCGAATTCACTCGAATGATGTTACCCGTTAATTTTCAATGTAAAACGCTATTTATCACTTTTATCTCCTATTCAATGAAATTCATAAAAGTAAAAAATATCGAAACATTCTCTCTTTCTTTAGTAATAACCATTGACACTGGATCGATGCTAGAAGTTGATAATCTGGCCGACTTAAAGAACATTTTTCTTGATCAAGCATGGACATGGTTAACGGCACTTAACATGATGTTATTTTCCTTGCTTCACTATCCATGTGGCACAACGTTGATTAACATTTATAAAGAAACAAAAAGCTACAAATGGACGTTTGTTGCCTTCATCATTCCAACCGTTATTGCGCTAGGCGTTACATTTGCTGTTGCTGAATTAGTAAGAGGAATGGGATGGGTTTAGAGAACTCGGCGAATCAAAAAGCATGCCCATCGCAGGCATGCTTTTACCTATTCATCCGTTATGAACTCGCTATATTCTTTCTCTCTACATAAGAAAGCTGCTTTTTCACAAAGTAAACTAGTAGGCCGACGATCAAACAGAACGACAGAAGACAAACCCCAGTCATGAGTGGAGCCACTTTAAAAGCGTAGAGAAACATGTCAATTTCATAAATATCTTTCGAAGCGACGACTGTGCTTGGCGTGAAAATGAGATGGCTTTTCCAATCTGAAAGAGTCGATAATTGACTTGCCGTCCAGGAGGTAGCCCAGTACGAATACCCAAAGACAGTAACGAGACAAAGCATCGAGTAAAGTTTTAAGAAACCCCTTTTTTTCACACCATCACCTCTATGATTTTATACTGTATTTATTCGATGACTACGTTGAACATTCCTGTATTTTCCTGAAATTGGTGTGCTCGTACAAAGCGTTTCCCTTCAATTCAAGAAAACACCTATTTCCAAATAGGAAATAGGTGTTTCAAGCGCTCTATTCTTCTGGAAGTAGAACTATCTTCCCTAATTTACCCGCCTTTTTAAAATATACCTGCGCATCTCTCGCCTTTTCTAACGGAAAAGTTCGATCAATAACGGGTTTGATTTTACCTTCCGCTATCGCTTCAAGCATGCGCTTGAATTCGTCTCTCGTTCCAAGAACAGAGCCGTAAAGAGTAATGTGCTTTAAATACATCGTTCTAAAATCAAGTTCTGTCTTCTGGCCACCAGCTGATCCTGATGTACAAAACTTGCCGCCTTTCTTTAATACTTGAAGCGACGTTGCGAATAGAGCATCTCCTACTACGTCTAATACCGAATCAATCGGACCACCGTTTGCTTCGATGATTTCTTCAGCGAGCTGCTTCGATTTATAGGAAAGCACATGAGTGGCACCGAGTTCTTTCAGCTGATCTTCTAGGGCAAGGTCGCCAACGATCGCAATCACCTTAGCTCCAAATACGCGAGAAGCGATTTGAACATTGAGCGATCCAACACCACCGTTCGCCCCTGTTACCATGATTGTTTCACCTGGCTTGGCTTGAATTTGTTCCACCATGTGCCAGGCCGTCATTCCACTTACAGAGAAAACCGCGCTTTCTGTAAAGTCCGGAAGGGGCATACCATAGCATAATTCCGCAGGCCAAACGACGTATTCGGCATAGCCACCGTCGTATTCAGAACCAACGAATGACATATCTTCAGAAATATGCTCCAATCCCTCTTCTCCACTAGAGGTAAATGGAAACAGTACTACATCTTTTCCGATCATCTTCTCGTTATGCTCGTTGCCAGCTTTTACGATTGTTCCGGTAATATCAGACCCTGGTGTTCTTGGAAACTGAACTCCTTCTGGGCGCCAGCCTGATTTCTTACCTGTTCCATAAGCTCCTTCTCTCATCCAAATTTCCGTGTTATTGATGGCGCATGCTTTCACCTTAACGAGCACCTCATCCGCTTTTGGCTCAGGTATCGCTTGCTCCACCACCTCTAGTTGATCCACATCACCGTACCCCATTACTTGAACTGCTTTCATTCATTTATTTCCTCCATTCAGCAGAGGGCGGTGCCTGTCACCACCCGATATTTGTCACATTATGTCTTGTTGGATATTTTATCAGTTTCTTTCTCAAGATAGTAGTAATAGGGTGATTCATTTGATTGAGAAAGTAGGTAGTCCGTATGAGAAATGAACACATTGTTCAGCAAACCGTTCAGCGTGCTCAGGAAAAGAAAGCGAACAAAGGCGATGACCATCAGCTTCACTGGTGGCAACTAACGCTTATTGGAATAGGCTCTATTATCGGAGCTGGATTTTTTCTTGGTACCGGTCTATCCATTGAACGAGCAGGTCCTTCTGTTCTTATCGACTACTTAATTGCCGGTGTTATCGCCTTTCTCGTGTTTAGCGCACTCGCTGAGATGTCTGTCCATGACAAAGAGACGGGTTCTTTTAGAAAGTATGCTCAAATGGCTTTCGGTCATTCAATGGGATTCATGAGCGGATGGATGTACTGGGTGTCAGGCTTGCTCATTATGGCGAGTGAAATTACAGCGCTAGGGCTTTTCACCCAGTATTGGTTCCCTTCTGCACCGCTCTGGCTATTGATGATCCTCTATACAGCACTTGGGATAGGGATTAATCTCTTAGGGGTGAATAATTTCAGTACGCTAGAATCGTTATTTGCCGTTGTGAAGTTAGCCACACTCATCGGATTTATTGGCTTTAGCTTACTGTTTTTATTTGATATAGTTGCGCCAGCGTCCTCTGTTCAAACCGAGACAGTGAAGATGATCTCCCTTTTTCCAAACGGCTTAATGGGTACATGGTCTGCGATGATCTTCGTTCTCTTCTCGTTTGGAGGGATTGCGGTTGTAGGGTTAATGTCGAGCGAGCTTAAACATAAAGATGAAACACCCAAAGCCGGACTCGCTACCGTTGTGATTCTGACCGTTCTCTATCTGTTATCGATTTTCTTTATTCTGTATATGGTTTCATGGACGGTGATTACCGAAGAGGAAAGTCCATTCGTCACCGCGCTTTCGCAGTTTCAAATTCCGTTTATCGGATCGATATTTACGATCATTTTAATCACCGCGGCTTTTTCCACTATGGTTGGGGCTTTGTTTTCCATTACGAAAGTCCTCGTCTCTCTTAGTCACGCTGGAGATGCACCTAAATTACTTGATCAACGCACGAAAAAGGGCGTCGCCACACGGGCATTGGCCTTGAATGCTATCGCACTTGGCATCATGATTTTCGTATCTTATGTGTTACCCGATAAAGTGTATGAATATTTAACTACAGCAGCAGGTATTATGTTGATTCTAAACTGGGTGGTCATCCTCTCTTCCCAAATCAAAAACCGCCGTCATTACATTGAAACACCAACGAAGAAAAGATACTTTAAAATGATTGGAGCGCCCTTCACCTCCGTCCTCGGCATTGTTCTCATTTTCATCGTTATAGCAGGGGCTGCTTTTCAAGAAAGTGAACGGATTGGACTATTTATTAGCATTGGGATAATGGCGATTATTTTCATTTCGTATTTTTTTGTGAGAAAGAAGACACGATCTACTCGCGAATGAAGGCATCACAAAACAAAAAAAGCCCTCCGTCGAAAATAACAGAGGGCTCTCTTCCTAAATTAATAGAGCTTCCCATGACGATAAAGAATATTTGAAAGCTTCATCACCGTATGGATATAACAATTCTGTCTAAGGGCAAATGGATCACTGAAGAACTGCGGATAAATTTCGTCCATCGTTTCCTTCATTTTTTTAAAGAGAAGCGAGTATACTTCTTCCTCACTGTAGAACTGTGTTTCTCTTCCTTGGAGCCATTCAAAATACGAAACAATAACACCGCCGGCATTCGCCAGGATATCTGGAATAACGAGCACACCATCTTCACTAAGCTTTCGGTCGGCACCAAGCGTAATCGGACCATTCGCTCCTTCTACGATCATACGCGCTTTCACTTTATCGACGTTGTCTTCATGGATTTGGTCTTCAAGTGCAGCTAAAATCAGAATATCTGTATCAAGATAAAGCACATCCTCCCGATCTTGAATGTCAGCTTTAATATTATTTTGGCTCAACGCTTCATCCGTTGTCGGCAAATCTCCATCATGATTAGAAGTGAACTCAATAAGCGCCTTCACATCAAGTCCATCTTCATTATAAAGCGTAACGTTACGATCACTTACCGCTACAACTTTAGTATCTAAATAGTTACAGCTGTAGGATTCAAGTGCCGCAACAGACCCAACGTTACCGAACCCCTGGATACCAATCGTGAGAGGGCGTTTCGAATGCTCAAGCGCCGTCTTCGCAAATCGGTTCTCATTTTTCTTAAACCACTCTTCATTCTCCTTCACAAAATTATGAAGCATGTAACGAAGCGTATAGTAAACCCCTTTTCCAGTCGCTTCTCTTCGACCAAGCGACCCACCGTTCACCTGACTTTTTCCAGTAAAGCTTCCGCGATAAGGACGACCTTGATGAATGTTTTTGTATTCGCCCATCATCCAGTCCATTTCTCGTTCACCTGTTCCCACATCTGGTGCAGGAATATCTTTATCCGGACCTAATATATCGCAAAAATTTTGAACGTACGTTTTCGAAATCGTATGTAATTCTTTTTCCGAGAACTCACGAGGATTGATCACTACGCCGCCTTTTCCTCCACCAAATGGTACATCGTGAAGCGCATTCTTAAGCGTCATCAGCGTTGCAAGGTTAATCACTTCATCCTCTTCAACTGTTTCATGGAATCGAATACCACCTTTATACGGGCCGACGGCATTATTATGCTGTACTCGGAAAGCGGGAATTCGTAAAATCTTGCCATTCTCAAGAGGAACGCGAAGAAATGATTTTTGAATTTGGTTCGGTGTAGAGAGAATCGATTCAAGCGACTTGAACGCATTCTCACGATCTTCATCCTTGAAATTTGGTAAAAACGATTCATCTTCGAGTAGTGCATTTAATGATTCTTGAACAACTTCTCCATATTTACTAGCCAATTTCATCCCTCCATTATTTTCTAGTCTATTAATATCGTACCCTTTTGAAACTAGTTCAAACGGGCTGGATGAAAAGGCTTACTAATTTTTTTAACACAATCAAAAAATCCACCGTACTACCTAGCATTGCTTGATAAAAAAAGCCTGGCATGAGGCGAAAAACGCTCATGCCAGGCTTGGAATATAAAGATCTGATTCTTTTAACGTTGATCAGCCGGAAAGACGACGCCGATTTGCTTACGTGCTTCATCCATGACTTCCACTGACCAAAGAGAATTTTCATGTGAATTAATCGAAGACTCCAATTGACCAGACTGAATGAGCTCAATAAACTCCTTCGCTTCATACATCATCGTATGAGACTGGTTCTGTGTGAGATCTTCAATTGATCCATCTCGATAGTGGATTTTCACATCAAGCGGTGAACCTATTTTATCGATTAGAATGCTACCATTCTCTCCTTGAATTTCGGATGGAAGATGAGAATCTGTGATTTTGGAGTACATGATCACCGCTTCTTTGTCTTCATATCTAAGCAAAATACTACCTTCTCCATCAACACCAGACTCAAGCATAACGCCTTCTGCTTTAATCGACTGTGGCATTCCTAACATTGAGACAACGGGGTACACACCATACACGCCGATATCCATCAGTGAACCATTGGAGAATTTCGGGTTAAAGGCATTTAACACCGTTCCTTCTTTATAAGCATCATAGCGAGATGAATACTGACCGTAATTCGCCACAAATCGGCGTACCTGTCCAATCTTATGCAAGTTCTCTCGCACCATTTGCATATTTGGCATAACAGTGGACTTCATTGCTTCCATTAGAAGAACCCCGTTCCGAGAAGCAGCCTCAACCATCTGTGTAACCTCGCGCTTATTTGACGCCATCGGCTTCTCACAAAGCACGTGCTTCCCAGCATTCATGAAAATAACCGACTGCTCTGCATGAAGCGAATTCGGACTCGCGATATAGACCGCATCAATCACATCGCTGTTAGCCATCTCCTCGAGACTCGTAAACGTCGCTTCTGCCCCATGCTTCTCAGCAAAAGCCTGCGCCTTCTCTTCTGTTCTAGAGTAAACCGCCGTTAGCTTAAATTCGCTAAGCTCATTTGCCCCCGCGAGAAAATTATCCGTAATCTTATTCGTGCCAACCACACCAAAACGTACCATCGTATTCCTCCTATTTTGTTCGACAGGTGACAGGCACCGCCCGCCTTACGCCGAAATGTGTCACATTATGTAATTAGATTTAGTTTAACGCTGTCCGTGCATCGTTTCAATGGAAATGAATCAAACAAACGCAATGCTGCATAAGCATTGCGTTTGTTTATTCGCTTTGTTCTATTTCCCTTTCATACCTATCATACATCGTTTCCAGTGTCCTCAAGCTACTATCAAACGTACCATGAAGATTACCGTATTGAATTTGTAGCAATTCTCGAGTTAAGAAATTCGTATCTTTCAGCTCTTCTACACTTTCTTCAATCGCAAGACAGTTCTCAATAGAAAGGCGCAATTGTTTCTTAACATCAGCAGAATACGTCTCTTCAAAAGACAAATCGATTAACACATTTCTCGCTTCCTTGACATCAAAAGCTACATTATCCAGATCCTCTTTCGTCATGACGACCGCCTTCTCGCTCATAAGCCATTCTTGGTCATACATCTGCAGTATATATTGAAGACGATCCATTGTTAGATCATCCCCTGAGCCTTCAGCATACTTCTTGCTTAATCCATTCATCTTCTCGGTATAATCTTCTACAAGATAAGGATCCGGGCTGTAGGAGATCGATCGATGCAAACTAAGAGAAGAATAAGGGTAAAACCAGGTGATGATAGCGAAGAAAAGCACCAGCGCGCCAATGAGAGATAAGATCGCAAGCTTTGTTTTACGTGACATTACGAGTGACAGGCACAACCCGAATCCCCTCGAACGCTGTCGAATCAAATCAAGCGCACCCCAAGCTGCTGCTCTAGCCATTTCGGTACAGCGAACCTAGCTGTCATTAATGGATCCACTACCTGACAGACTTCCACTTGACCAACGGCACTCATCAGCATTGTTGCTTCCCCAATGGACATGCCTGTTTTTTCAGCAACCCTCTCAACCATTAGCTCTGTCGCAAGCTTCACGGCATCATCAAGCGTTTCGGCCGAGGCAATCTGTGTCACAACCTCTTTGTTTTCTAACATTGGTTGAACCAGTGGCTCTCCCTCTAACACTTCAAGCTTAACGGTCGCTCTTCCAGGCACTTCAATGCCCGATACACTGACTTCGCTGTCCCCCATCGCTGCGTGGAAATCACCTAATCCAAACAGTGCTCCTTCCGCAAATACTGGGAAATACAGCACGGCTCCTTCTGTTACCATCTTGTTATCCATGTTTCCACCGTGAGCCCCTGGGGTGCCGCATGAAATGCCTTCTCCTTCAGGCGCAACTCCAATCACTCCGATCATCGGATTGAGCGGAATCGTAAGGCCATTGAAGTGGGCTACGCCATCTTGAATAGGAATAATCTTAGACTCCATCTCTTTCAAACGATGGCCCATAATACCAAGCTCCGGTCCAACGACCATAACACCCTGATCTCCAATCTCGAGCTTTTCAATCGTCACTTTTAACACATCTCCAGGTTTTGCTTCCTTCACATAGATTGGCCCAGTCGCTGGATTCACTCGGTTCCAATCAATCCCGCTAATCTCATCTTCTTCGGTTTGAAGCTGATTTTCAAAACAGTCATACGTTACGATTTCTATCGTCGCTCCTGATGGAACAACTTTTACTGGCTTATGAGACTTATTAAAATCATAGATAACTGAATCATTCATAAGTAAATCCATTTGGCATTCCCCTAACTGTTTCATTATTAAGATAATTTTAACAGTTTGAAACCATCTTTGACTACTTTATTCGCTTAACTCCTAAGTACTCATCAAATCACTAGTTCTGTGAAAATAGTCTCGGAACCGCAAGTTTATTCGGTCATTCGCAGGTTACTATCTTATTACGACTAGTTATTTAATCCCGATTTTCTTAATAGCAACCTTACAATCTATTCACATTCACTTCAAATCTATCACGTAGACTATGGACTGTGAGAAAAAATGATTCGGGGGGAACCTACACATGTTTACTAAAAATGTTAAAAAGAAACTCATTCCATTCGCTGTGATTTCATCATTAGCCGTTGCAGGATATGCTGGTGTGTCTACAGATACAGAAGCGAAATCCGATAACAGCAAAAAAATAAGAATGAAATCGAGAATGTCATTTTCTTAATCGGTGACGGTATGGGGCCGGGCTATACAACGGCTTACCGCTCATTTATGGATGATAAAACAACACCTTATATGGAAAAAACAGCTTTTGATGAGTATCTAGTAGGCGCTCAAGAAACGTATTCATGGGATCCTGAAGAAAGCGTCACGGACTCTGCTGCAGCAGGAACGGCTATGGCTGCAGGGGTGAAGACTTATAACGGCGCGATTTCAGTTGACGTGGACAAAAACGAAGTAAAGACTGTTCTAGAAGAAGCTAAGGAAAATAAAAAAGCAACTGGTCTTGTCTCTACTTCTCAAATTAACCATGCAACGCCAGCATCATTCGGTGCGCATGATGAAGATCGCAATAACTACAACGACATCGCTGACGATTATTATGATGAGATGATTAACGGTGAGCATAAAGTAGATGTACTACTTGGCGGAGGAACATCTTACTTCGAGCGCTCAGATCGCAACCTAACAGAAGAATTTCAAGAAGATGGCTACAGCTATGTAACATCGAAGGATGAACTTAATCAAGATCATAACGAACAAATCCTTGGCCTTTTCGCTCCAAAAGGAATGGATAAAGCGATCGACCGTACAGAAGATACACCATCTCTTGAAGAAATGACTGATGCCGCGCTTAACCGCTTAAGTGAAGATAAAGATGGCTTCTTCCTTATGGTAGAAGGTAGTCAAATTGACTGGGCTGGTCATGATAACGACGCTGTGGCAGCGATGAGTGAAATGGAAGACTTCGAGAAAGCTTACTCAGCAGCGATTGAATTTGCGAAAAAGGACAAGCATACGCTCGTCGTTACAACGGCTGACCACTCTACTGGTGGCTTCGCAATGGGACGTGACGGTGAATACAAATGGGATCCTGCCCCACTGAAAGCAGCGAAAAAGACGCCTGACTACATGGCAGCACAGATCGCTGATGGCGCTGATGTTGAGAAAACACTTACTGAAAACATCGATCTTGACTTAACATCTGAAGAAATGGCTTCTGTCAAAAAAGCCACTGAAACGAATGACGTTGTGGAAATTGACAATGCCATTGAAAAAATCTTTGATCTCCGTTCAGGTACTGGCTGGACAACTGGCGGACATACTGGTGTTGACGTGAACGTCTATGCTTACGGTCCACAATCTGAAAAGTTCGCAGGTCTTCACGACAATAATGAAACAGGGCAATTGGTGATGGATCTTCTAAATGCGAAACAGAAAGGCGATCACGAGAAAGACGACGAACATGATGAAGATGACGATCGTGACCATGACAACGATCACCACAAGAAAGACAAATAAGGAAGAAACTCCCGTTGCTTTAAATGCAGCGGGACTTTTCTTACTGATGAAGGAGTTTGGTTCAAGTGAATTATGTACTTGTTGCGCTTTTATCAGCATCCCTTTTTCTCGGAGGGTGTGCAGCGAACAATACTGATAAGGGTGCGGAATCACAAACAGAGAATTCTACAACTACCGAAAAGTCTGAAACGAAGAGTGAACAAAAAGAGAATACTAGTGTAATCGACAGCCCTCAGGCGCCTGATGACAGCTCGCTAACAGAAGTTGGTCAAACATTCCAGGATGCAGACGGTTCCATTAAGTTAAAAGCTGTTTCTGATTATAACGAGAAAACAGAAATTGGTGAAGTTGAGTTAACCATTTCAGATGTTAAAGTAATGAAATACGAGCCCTCCCCTGACTTGATTGATTTCTTCCACGGATATTCTACGAATGAAGAGAAATTCAACTATGTGAAGGTTCGGGTCAATATGAAAAACACATCGGATGAAACGGTTAACTTCGCTCCTGTTTCCTTACTTGAAACGAGTGATGGAGAGAAAAAAGGATACGACGATGATTTTTACTTGGAGAGTCTTTACGGAGATTTTGCTCCGGGTGAAGAACGGATCGGTCAGCTCGGTTTCGTATTGAACGAAACTGACGTTGAGAATCTCCAGTCGCTTACGATTCACACGAGCAACGTATTCGATGACCAGAAAGAAACGATCACGAATAGTAAGGAGATTACGATTCCTTTTTAAAGATGCCCTACGGGGTGTCTTTTTATATTTCGCGGATAAAAAGAGCGTTTCGCGGAATTAAGTGATGTTTTCGCGGAAAAAAACCGATTATCGCGGAATTATTTCAATTTCCGCGGAAATAAGCTGTTAAGTTCCCTATCAGATTCAGTTCATCTTCCTACTTCATACCGTTTTATATCCCTTTTTTAAGTACCATAAGAAATAAGTTACAAAAGATAGACCTAGCCCACCAAAGAGAAAGACTGATTGAAGTTTGTACCCTTTGTTTTCGGTCATCCAGTCCATCAAAACATAAAAAACCGCTGCCAAATCTAGCATCCACATCTCCTCCAGAGTGTTTGATTACTAGATTATAAGCAAGCGGTTTGGAATATATACCACTTTTTCATTATGTGAGTGAATTAAGGCGATCGGTTAGCTGCATGAATGACTCGCGGTCACGAGAATCAAGGGCCTGGTCAATTTCTTTCTTTAGAATGTCCTGTTTTTGTTCGATACTGGAAGCATTGATGTGTGCGATGAGCTGTTCGACCATTTCCTGTCTCTTTTCCGAAATCTGATTTTGGTAGACGTTTCGATTCTCCATCATCCAATCCTCCATTCATATTTATAGAAACGTGTTAACGTTTTCTATGCGATTAATTACAGTTTAACCGATTTTTACGAAATTTAAACAATAGTTTAGAAGATTCTAATAAATGGAGTCGAATTTTGTACTATTTTACTAGACTAGAGCTTAGAAAGTCTTAGTGATCATCTTCCTGCTTGGAAGCAGCAATTTGTGCAGAAGTCGTTTCGATCAGAGAGCGCTCCTTTTCCTTATGGTGCCTTCTAAGGGAAATAAATAGCGCTCTACTATAAAACCCTGATAATCGACCTTAATTCAAAATAATGTCGGCGAGTCCCTGACCAACTCCCCCAAAGCCTATGAAGGCGATGCGATGCGCCACTTGTGACACCTCCGTTTAGATTGATTGAAGCATTTCGTGCGCTGTTTTCGTTAGAATCGCTGTTCCAATCGGAAGACAGCGTTCATCAATATCAAATATAGGTGTATGAAGCTCCCTACTAATCCCGTCTCTTAATGCACTACCAAGGAAAAACATCGCTGCCGGCACTCGCTCTGCCATATAGGCAAAATCTTCACCGCCCAGGCCAAATGGTCCATGCGCAATTTCCATTTCTGGATCTAACTCAGTCACAACCTTTTCAATGATGCGATTCACGCGCGGTGAATTTCTGAGAGCAGGCTCGCCATGCTCAACATGAAACTCATATGTCCCGCCAAGTGCCTCCGCTATCTTAAATGCTTTTTCAAGCTCTATGGTTAATTTCTCTCTCGCTTCTGAAGAATAAGACCGAAATGTTCCAACTACCCTCACTTCATCTGGAATAACGTTGCTAGCACTGCCAGCGTGAATCTCACCAATGCTTGCCACTGCTGTCTCAAGGGGCGAAAGGCGACGATTCACAATGCTATAGAGCGCTGGAAGCACAGAACATAACATCCAGATCGGATCCGATCCCAAATGAGGATACCCTCCGTGCCCCCCTGAGCCAGTTATCACTCCTTCAAATATGTCGACATTCGCCATGCTATCTCCATCATTTACTTGAATAACACCTACCGGCTGCCATGGACATACATGAAGCGCAACAGCTGCTTCCACGTCGTCTAACACCCCATCCAAAATCATATAAGAAGCACCTGAAAGGCCGCTCTCATCCGTTGCTTCTTCAGCAGGTTGGAAAATGAGCTTCACCGTACCTTGAAGACTTCCATTACGCAGATCCTCAACTAGCAGCTTCGCAACGCCAAGTAACATCGCCGTGTGAGCATCATGACCACAGGCGTGCATCACGCCATCGTGCTTCGAACAATAGGCGTGAGTACCTGATTCGTGAATAGGGAGGGCATCCATGTCAGCTCTAATGGCAATGGTTGGTCCTGTTCCTCCACTAATTGTTCCAACTACTCCATGCCCCCCACACGCGTGAATGTGAGGCACACCGATTTCCCGTAAAGTTGTAGCAACGAATTCAGCCGTTTGCTTCTCTTGAAAGCTCAGTTCAGGATGCGCATGAAGCGTTCGCCGAAACCTTACTAACTCCTCCTTCATCGCCTCCGCTCGCTCCATTTCCGTATGCTTCGGCGCCATGACCGTCCCTCCTTTGCCTTCTGTCTACACCTTCGCCTCGCTGGATACGGATTGGAACGCCTGTTCAAGATCAGCAATCAAATCCTCAACATCCTCAATTCCCGCTGAATATCTGACGAGACCTTCTGGAATGCCCATAAGTGCCCGCTCTTCTGGCGTACATTCAACATGGCTCGTTGTACGAGAAGGTCCTACTGTCGTTTCCACCGCCCCGAGATTCGCCGCTCGGTTGGCATATTTTAATTTTGGAAGTAACTGACGCATCGTTTCAACGCCGCCTTTCACAGAGAAGCTGAACATTCCTCCGAAATCCTTCATCTGTTTCTTCGCAATCTCATGGCCTGGGTGCGTTTCAAGCCCCGGGTAAAAAACGGCTTCTACAAGCTCCTGAGTTTGGAGATATCTCGCAACCTTCATCGCGTTTTCACACTGTTTCTTCACCCTTAGATGCAATGTTTTCATACCTCTTAAAAGGAGATACGCGGCCATCGGATCCATTGTCGCTCCATTGATTTCTCGGTAGTGGTAGATTTTCTCGATCAGTTCTTTTCTTCCACAAATAACGCCTCCAAGTGCATCGGCATGGCCACCGAGAAACTTCGTTGCGCTATGAAGCACAAGATCAACACCGAGCTCGAGCGGATTTTGATTAATTGGCGTAGCGAACGTATTATCTACCACGACAAGTGCACCAACATCGTGACCTGCTTTCGCCATGCGCTTGATGTCCGTAATTTTTACCGTTGGATTTGTTGGCGTCTCGAGATAGAGAATCTTACATCCCTTTGCTACTTCCTCCTCAATCATCTCGTGATCTCCTGTTTCACATAACACGACTTCGATGTTCAACCTTGGCAGAAACTCGGTGAAGATTTTATTCGTACCTCCATATGTATCCTTAATGGATACGATACGGTCGCCAGGCAAAAGAAAAGTCGAGAGAGTGTTGCTAATGGCGGCCATCCCTGTCGAGAAGCTAGTAGCTGATTCAGCCCCTTCAAGAGCTTTCACTTTGTCTTCAAAAGCCTGAACAGTTGGATTCGTATTTCGTCCGTAAATATGTCCCTTCTTGTTTCCAACCGCAACTTCATACCATTCGTCCATATCGTCATACCCATAAGCTACACTAAGAACGACCGGAACCTGAGTGGCCCCATGTACAAGATAATCCTTTTCCCCTGCCCATACCGCTTTTGTCCCATTGTTTGTTTTCTTCATCTTCATCATCTCCTTTTTCTAACTAGTGAATGGATGCCCATGCTTTCTTTTCCTTAAGCAAGTTGTACGTATACAGAGCGATCGCTGTGTCCTGGACACCCGTTCCAGTTAAATCGCATACCGTTACTTGCTCGTTAGTCACTCTGCCTTTCATACGCCCCGCCGTAATTTCACCAATTTCAATTGCCTTCTTCATCATTTGTTCCTTATTAACCGCATGGTGAATTTCTCCTAGTATACGAGACTGATTTTTCACATCACATACAAGAAGATCCGCCCTTTCTAGAACTCCCGCTTCAAGCTCCTGTTTCACTTGGGCATCTGATCCCATCGCGGTAATATGAAGGCCGCTGTGCAGCCATTCCGCTTTGATAATCGGGGTTGTCGCAGGGGTGGTTGTCACAACAATATCGCTATTCCGTACAACGTCTTCCGCGCTCGCTGCCTCAACCTTTATCCCAAGCCCAGCCTCCATGTCTTTCAAATAGCGCGCAACGTTCTTTTCCTTCCGCCCATACACTAGTACTCTTTCAATTGGACGTACGCGCGAAATCGCCTCAAGCTGATAGCGCGCCTGACTTCCTGATCCAATAACTCCTGCCGTTCGTGCGTCTTCTCTTGAAAGATGCTTCGCCGCCACTGCCCCTGCGGCTGCAGTTCGAATATCCGTTAAATATCCATTATCGAGAAGGAGCGCCTCAGGCTTTCCTGTTTGTGAGTGAAAAAGCATCATGAGACCATTTCCACTAGGTAATCCTCGTTTGTCATTATCAAAAAAACCCGTTGATACTTTGATCGCGAAATAATCTAGTCCTTCCACATAAGCTGATTTCACATCAACTTCTCCGTTGTAAGAAGGAATATCGATCCGCATAATCGGAGGCATCTCTACTCGCTTTGTAGCAAGACTCGTGAACGCATCCTCCACTACTTGAATGGTCTCCGCATTCAGACCAACATGCTTTCGAATCTCTTCCTCTGTTAAAAGAATCATCACATCACTCCTACACCGCATCATTATCCATCGCAAAAAGATTTGTTGCGGTAATTAGTTTTCGCGGCATGTTTGCCAGCACCTCAATGCCTGAATTAGTGACGTAAAAAGACTCACTAATTTCAATACCAAAATCGTCATACCAGATTCCTGGAATCATATGAAAAGCCATATTCGGCTTCAGTACTGTTCGATCCCCCTGTCTGATGCTCGCCGTATGTTCACCCCAATCTGGCGGATAATTCAACCCCATGGAATACCCAATCCGCGAATCCTTGATAACACCGTACTTCGCAATTGTTCTGCGCCAAACTTCCTCCAATTCCTCGCACGTGACGCCTGGCTTCGCAAATGCAAGAGCTTCATTCAATCCTTCAACGACAACACTTGCGATGTCGTTCACTCGATCTTCCTGAGGACCGATCGATACCGTTCGAGCCATTGGACAGTGGTATCGTTTATAACAGCCAGCCAGCTCAATAATAACGAGATCTTTATCTCGGTACTTTTTATCAGACCAAGTTAGATGCGGTGTACATGTGTTTTCACCAGAAGGGAGCATGGGCACAATAGCAGGATAATCACCGCCGAACTCAGGCGTACCACGAATCAAACTTTGATAAATATCGCCAACCACATCACATTCACGAACCCCTTCTGCAATGGACTGAATCGCCTTTGTCATGCCACCTTCAACAAGTCTTGCCGCATTGCGAATATACGCAATTTCCTGATCTGACTTGATCATCCTCACATGATTGACGAGCAGCGTCGCGTTTTTCCAAACCGCATTCGGTAGTCCTTTTTTTAGATGTTCGAACGCAAGGGCCGAGAAATAATAAGCCCCCATCTCCACACCAATGACGCGATTTCCCTGACCAATTTGTCGCAGAATATCTGCTACAAAATCCATTGGATGCTTGACGTCTGAATGAACATAGTCATCCGTATAGGAAATAATGTTCTCACGATAGAGCCACGTCGTCGCTTTCGCACCATTCGCATCCATTTTTCTGCCGATCCAGAGCGGATGCTCTTCATCAATGATGACAACGACCATCTGATCAACATAGAAGGACCAACCGTCATAACCAGAGAGATAATTCATATTTGCTGGATCAGTGATCAACAACACTTCAAGCCCTTCCGCTTCCATCCGTCTCTTCGTGCGCTGAATCCGCTCCTGAAATTCACTCATCTCAAATGATTGCATCGAGATCATTCCCCCTCCCGCTATTTTATTTCTGAATATTTAGTTAATTAATTACATTCATCATACCTAACAGGAGGTTTTTAAGACATCCGCTAAATTGTATGAAGTTTACCTTTTCGGTTTAGACAATTTTAATCATGAGAGTTCTCTTGTGAACAAAAAAGGCAGTACCCCCACCCGGGTACCACCTTCTGAACATTACGATTTTACTTCAATAATATAAGTTGTTATTTCTTTAATTCTTCCATCCTTGAACTTATTAAATCGATAGGTTTCACAGAAAGCATAGACTTTCTTCTCTTCTAAGTCATTCGTTGTATGAATTGTTCCTTCGACAGCGGCAGTGATGCCATGCGTAATAATCGTCTTAATGGTTAATTCAATCTTTCCTTCTCGAGGCATCTCCTGAAACGCTCTCTCGAATGCATCTATTCCACTAATTTCATCTTCGCCTACCATATTCCACTTAATATCATCTGTCACACTATTTAATACAATTTCCCTATTCCCTCGTATAAATGCTTCGTTAAACTCCTGAAGTAATTTGCCTTTCGCAGTCGCCATCACTCATTCGCCTCCATTACGTTTAAAGTATGTTCAAATAAGACAGCTCCTAAATCCAGTTCACTCCCCATAGACTGTGCAATAGAATCATATAAAATGTCATAATGACCGTTACAATCATGAAAATCACCGTAATAAACCTATAAGGTAGACCTTTTTTAAAAGTGATAATCGAAACAATAAACGAAATAGTAGCCATTGCATAGTAAGCAAAGAACAGCGGATAAAATGTATAAGGGCCTATAAACAGACAGAACACTGCAAACTGAAGAATGAAAGCTAAAAAAGAGAATGATAGCCATAGTAAGGAACTTTTGTACACCAATGCAGTAACAATCGACAATAGGAAAGTACAAGAAAGTAGGACGACAAGGGACCATTCGTAAACAAAAAACAACGATTCGTTCGATACCGCTAGAAAGTATCCAATAATTGATAACGGAAGAATAGCTAGTAGGAGAAGCGCATTTATCTTAATATAGCTTAATTCATTCAGCTTCAAATGATCATGACTTAATTCCGTTGAAGTCAAAAGCGTCCCTCCTTTAAAACGTCGGAATCTCTTAACCCAACCGACCAAATTTTGATGCTTAAATCAAGTAAAAACACGTCATCAGGATTCACTAAAGATAGCCTTGTCAACGATTCAATTTTTCTTAGTCGATACAGAAGAGACTGCCTATGAAGATTGAGCTTTCGAGCGGTTTGACTTACGTTCCCATTATTTAAATGATAGGCAGTGAACGTACCGATAAGATCCATCTTTCGCTTCTCATCGTAATCAACGAGCGGGGTGATCGTTGACATCGTAACCTCCTGCACATCCTTATCATACGAGAGACGTTGCAACAAACGATTGATTTTCGTATCTTCATAATCAATTCGACTGCCCGCGCCTTTTTGTTTTCTTCCAAGTTCTAGAGCTACGCATGCTTTACTGTAGCTCTCTTCGAAAACAATCATGCCATCACCATGCTGCCCGATCCCCCAAGTAAGCAAGACCCCAGGAAGCAATCGGCTCAACCTCCTCTCCAATAAGTCGAGGTATTGATTCACAAGTTCATTCGTTCCAGGGGTCGTTTCTAGAAAGATAAGTAGCTTCGATTCTTGAACGGTTGTCAGAACTCTCTTCTGAATCGTTTCTCCAGCAAGAAGAATTTCCTCGCTCACATAATAGATCATACTTTCAAACCAGTGTTGGTAAGAAGCAAATCCATCTTGATTTTTTCTGAATAGCTCCTCAAGATTATCAAGTTCCCCTACCACACAAACATAAGGTAGCGTGAGGTTATATCCGAGGAGTTTTCCTCTTGAAAGAAGACGCTCTTTCGATACAAATTCTCCATTTGCTAAACTAAGAATAAAATCATCCTTTAATCGTATTTCCGTCTCTTCAATCGCGCTATCTTTTAGAAAAGAAAGGGCCGCAGCAGTTGTGGCATGCTCAAGAAGATTCGTATCCAAATTGTTCGGATGATTAACGGAAAATATCACCATTTGACCCTGTTCCTTACCTGCAGACTGAATTCTCATCAACAGCCCAGGAGTATCGCCAATGACGATTTTCTCCATTTTTTTATGAAGAGGATGAAGATTTCCATCATGAACAACGGTCACATGACACTCACAGTGGCGGTGCCAATGAATAACATGTTCAGTGGTACACCCTGCTTTGCCTTTCACTCTTCCTAAAGGGTCAGTGATCAGGACAGGAGAACCAAGATGTTTATGAACATAACGAGCTATATCTGAGCAGCTTCCGCCTTGAAGAACCATTTCTAAGAGGCGTTGCTGTACCTCTTCTGATCGCTTCAGCTCTTCCTGCTGATAGTGATTAATTTTCTCCATACAAGAATGAATCACATCGGAAAACCGAATTTCCCAGGTCATTTCAATAAGGACAAAACCCCTCTGTTCTGCGAAGGAAATCACTCGTTTTGGAATATCGTATAAATGTCGACCTGTCGCAAGGGCAAGGGCTGACGCGCCTGATTCATAAACATCCTCGACAAAACGAAGCAAAGCATCTGAATCGTTTCCTAGACCCACGCCAGTGGAAAGAACGAACTCATGCTGACGCACAAAATTTTCAACAGGTGTTTCAATTACTGAGACCCACTCGACTTGTTTTTGTTCGAGATGAGACTTTCCAGAAAGGACTCTTGCATCCGCAAGCATTGGTAACGTTGTGATTTCCCAAAGATTAACAGCCATCTTCATCATCCTTGTGTGCGGAAATGATCTCAAGCAAACGGTCAACATCCACATTACTCCCGCTTACAAGCGCCGCTGTTCTCAACCCTATTTTTCTCGTTTTTTTATGTAAAAGGACTGAAACAGCTGTTGCTGCAGCTCCTTCAACTCCAATCTGATGGTGTCGGAATAGAAAGGACATGCCACGCGCAATCTCTTCTTCTGAAAGCAACACGATATCATCCACGTAATTCTTCACCATCGTGAACGTGTATCGATTATCCGTCCCTATCCCACCTAGTAAACTATCAGCTAGCGTTCTTTCTTCAGGTATAATCACGGGACGATTCGCGCAAATACTTTCGTACATCACAGCTGCACGCTTCATTGAAACTCCGATTATCTGAATGTTCGGATTCGTCGCTTTCAATCCGAGTGCAATTCCTGATAGAAGGCCTCCTCCTGACAAAGGGATCACGCACGTATCGAGGTTCGGAAGTTCTTCAAGTAGTTCAAGTGCAATCGTGCCTTGTCCAGCGATGACTTCAGGATCATCGAATGGTTTAATAACCGTCATCCCTTCCCGATCTCGCAGTTCATAGCTAAACGCCTCAGCATCATCTTGATTTTGACCAGCTTGTCGAACTTCCGCTCCCATCTCACTAAGCTTCTTCACTTTATTTATAGGAACGCGATTCGAAATGCAAATATGTGCCTTCACTCCAAGCAGCCTTGCTACATAAGCCACCGCTAATCCGTGATTACCGGTAGAGAACGTCGTAACACCTTTCTTCCGTTCTTCCTCTGACAAACTCAGAATCTTATTGGCTGCTCCCCGCAATTTAAACGAACCCGTTTCCTGAAAGTTCTCTAATTTAAGATAAGCCGCTGTATCACTTACACTTGAAAGTCTTTCTGATTGAACGAGAGGGGTTGTTTTAATAAATGATGCAATGCGCTTCTTAGCGATCCAAATATCTTGGAGCGAAGGTGGGGTTACGGTTATTGGTTGAAGGCGATTATGGGAAGTGACCATATGCAATGATGCCTCCTTTGGGAGAGTTTAAATGATATGTTGCAAATTCGATATATTCTGTTAATTATATCGCAATTAGGGAAAAGTTTCTAATTTACTAGAACTTCATTTCTCAAAAGGGAGATCGTTTCATAAGGTTCACACGATCCCAACTGTTGCTCACTTTTCTCACGAAAAAAACGCCATTCCCAAAAATAGGAATGGCGCTTGCTTTTATTTATTCTTAATATGCTTTCCTTTACCAAAATAGAAGATACCTGATAAGATCCCTACGATCACCATAATGATCGAGAAAATCAGGCCAGCTACCGCACCAAATTGAACGATGAATGGTACAGATAGCGCCGTTACTAGTCCACCGCCAAGGAACGGCTCATAGACGAGCTGCTTGTAACCAAATGCTTCAAATGCTGGAGATTCATTATCAGGGTCAACGATGCGCATTAGTAGCAATCCTGTTGCTGTAACACCCATTGATTGACCGAAATCACCGATACCTCGTTCAAACCAGTAGTCTGGAATGATTTTTGGAGCAAGGGTAAGGAAACCAAATAAGTTCCATGAAATTCCTGCTACAGCCAATATTAAGAATGGCACGAGATACTCACCAATGACATCAAGGGAAACTGTTGCGATGGCTGTAATGATTAACACATCAAGCGCAAGTCCTTGAATACGATTGATCATACGACGATCAACAAGATTGTATTTATCTTTCTTGCTGAAGAAGACTTGAAGAATAATACCACCGAACATCGCGATCGGGAATAGCGGTATATACTTCATGAAGCTTGAGCCTGTCCAATTTGTAATCGTAATACTTTCTAGACCAATTAATCCCTGAAGAATTAACCAACCGATCAGAATCGCAAGCATCACAATTGATAAGTGAAACGATAGAGGTTCAATTGATTCAGGGCGAGTCGTCATTTTACCCGCTGGTTCACGATTTTGATACTCCATAATGCCCTGCTTACGTAGATCAGAGAAGCCATTCACGTCTTTGATCACTTTGGTTTTACCTCTACGAACGGCCCAGTTAATTAGAATAATACCGAAGATAACACCTGAAAGCACACCTACCGTCGCAAGACCGATAGCGAGGTCAAATGCTTCTTCAAATCCGAGCTCTTCAAATGTACTTGCCATACCTGCAGCCGTACCGTGACCACCTTCGAACGCTACTTCAATCAGCGCCCCAGCCATAGCCGGTATATCGAAGAATGGGGTTAAGATTAGAATGGCGACGAGTAAACCGATCACATATTGTCCCCAGCCAATCGCCCAACCGAATGCTAGTTGTGGACCACCGAATGTCCAAATATCTCGGAGCTTTGGCATTGTTGCTCCAAGAAATAGTGATGCAAAGACAACATTAATCATTAAACCTGGTAATGCTGACCATACTTCTATAATTGTGCCCGTCATAATTCCATTTGCGAGAAAATGATCTTCAGAAACGAAGTTCAGCATAATTTTCCCAAGCACTTGTGGCCCGAGAAGCAATGCGATAAATCCACCGATAATGGAGGAAGGTAAGAATAAGTTCTGTAAGACCTTTACTTTCAAACGAATGATCTTCCCTATTAGAAGAAAAACACCGATATACAACAACGCGAATCCAATTTGTTCAGGATTCATTTCTTTCACCTCTTTGGTTTTTATGATTCCTCAGCTAATGAGGCAGCTGCTTCACCAAATTGGTGATACGAACAGTCCACTTTTTCAGTTCCTCGAAAAAGAAACGATAAAACTTATTTTTGGAAATTAGTTATAGGTTTTTTTGTAGAAATACGTTGTGAAAATTTAAAATTTTTCATCTATTTTCAGATTAAAAAACGAGATTATGGCTACGCACCCTCCTAACAAATGAGATAAAGCTTTAATATCCCTGCTTTCTAACCTCTTAGGCACAATCATGTTATAATCGTTAAATGCAATATCAGGTCTTAGGGATCACGACTACAGTTCAACACAAAAGTGTATTAAAATAGAGATAGCGAAAAATAGGAGTGGTAGAGATGGAAAAAGAAATCAAACTAATTGCATTAGATATGGATGGCACTCTTGTCAATCATGACGGAGACGTGTCAGAAGAAAATGAAGCGGCTGTTCAGCGCGCGAAAGAGAAAGGCATTCACGTCGTGTTAAGCACGGGACGCTCACTGCCTTTCTGCCGTGATATCGCAGAACAACTTGGACACTCCGCTTACTTAGTTACAGTAAACGGCGGACAGATTTTTGATAAAGAACTAAACCTAGTTGATAGCTCTCACCTGGATTATGAACTTGTTGAACGTTTGTGGGAACTAAAAGTGAAGCATGATGTGTATTTCTGGTCATCTACAACAGAAGGCGTATTTAATACACAAAAGCCGTTTGACCGAGAAATCAATGACTACACATGGTTGAAATTTGGCTTTGATATTAAAGACGATGATATTCGCAAAATCATTACTGATGAAGTCACAGCGAATGAGGCGTTTGAAGTGACGAATTCAAGCCCAACAAACCTTGAAATCAATCCATCTGGCGTTAATAAAGCTGCAGCACTCATGAAAGTTTGCGACTGGCTTGACCTTTCAATGGAGAATGTCATGGCCGTTGGCGATAGCATGAATGACATTGCGATGATCCGCGAAGCTGGCTTTGGTGTCGCAATGGGTAACGCTCAAGATCGCGTTAAAGAAGCGGCGAACTGGGTCACAAAAGATTACACTGAGCACGGCGTTGCTTACGCTATAGATCAAGTGTTGAAGGGATAACGGTGCCTGTCACCGCCCGAATAAACTCAATAAATGTCGAAAAAAGCGCAGTGGATTTACTCCACTGCGCCTTTTCCTTTTCACGCTTATTTCTCCGTGACTTCAAGCACATAAGGTTTATGTGTATGAAGCTCTTCCCCCTTCTCAACATGAACTTTCAGCTTGTACGTTCCTGGATCGGAGATTTCTGATGTCCCCTCATACATGCCTTCACCGTTCTCTTCTGTTTCTGTGTAGGTATGCTTTTCCTCTCCTTCTTTCCAGTATTCAAAACGCACATTAGCTTCTGTAAGGAGCTCTTCCTCTTCAGTAATTGTTGTCATCAGAACACCTGGATTCATCTCATCATTCTCAAGAGAGATGCTAACGTGTGCACCATGACCTTCGTGCTCATCTGTCTTCTCTTCAGAGATCATAACCTTAAAGGAAGACTCATCCATTTGTTCTTCTTCTGAAGACTTAGTCTCCTCATTCTTCGACATACTACCAGCCTCTTCACTGTTCATACTAGATTGGCTCGCCTCTTCACTAGAATTAGTGGCGTCATTTCCTCCGCCAGCCTCATCCCCAGCTCCTGAACATGCGCCTAGCGCTAACAAACAGGTAATCCCTATAGTAAGTGATAGTCTCTTCACTCGATCCATCTCCTTTTCCGCCTAACTTCCCTGCCTAGAGAAGTTTCTCTTTATACAAAGCTAACGGAAAAAATATCAGCATAGATCACTTAATCACTGGAAGAATTAAATTCCCCAGATATTCCCTCATTATTGAAACTCATTTTCTAACCGTAGTAAAATATTCTCTTTATTCTATTTATTCTGACATATTACATGAACTATCCACTGGAAACTGTTACC
>NZ_JBITPM010000023.1:0-24538 GCF_050467905.1 Pseudalkalibacillus sp. NRS-1564
GTTCACTCTAACAAACTTGTTGTACTTACGATCACTGGCATTATGTATGGCATGTGCAAATAGTTCTTTCCCAGTCCCGGATTCTCCACGGAGGAGCACGGTTGCTGGTGTAGAGGCTGCAAGCTTTGCTTGCTGGACAGAAAACGTCATTTCTTCTGATTTCCCTATAATATCTTCAAATGAATATTTCGCTTCAAGCGTTCGAATAATTTGTCTTGCTCTCTGCAGTTGACTATTCAATGAATGAAGTTCTGAAATATCGTGAATGACGCCTACACTGCCCTTCAATCTGCCATCGACAATAACCGGAGAAACATTAACAACAACTTCTCTCTTACTCGGTCCAACCTTCATCTGAACACCACGCACAGGCTTCCTGGTCCTTAATACACGCATATGCATGCTTTCACCTTCAGATATGTCTGTACTCGCCGGCTTGCCAATAACTTGGTCATGTTCAAGACCCGTTAACCTCGTATAAGCCGGATTGATCATTAGACCTTTCCCTTGTTCATCAACAACAGAAATCGCTTCATCAGATGATTGAATAATGGCTTCAAGCATTGACTGCACGCTTTTTAAATTAGTAACTTCTTGTGCCATTTGCTCAATAGCTGTCATGTCTTTAAAAACCGCTAATGCGCCAATTCGTCTGCCTTCATCATCAAACATCGGGATTCGTGTCGTAATAATTTTTTTCCCATTTGGAAGAAGCTGCTCTTGATTAATTTCCGGCTGGCCGGAAGATAAAACCCGAGGCAACATGCTAGAGGCCATGAGAGACCCAATTATTTTTCCACCAGCATGTGTTTTGGAAATTCCGGTAATTTTCTCAGCACTCCGATTAAATAACGTCACTTCTTCATTTATATTGACCGCAATCATACCGTCATGAGTAGAATCAAGAATAATTTCCTGCTGTTTTGATTGATGGCGCAAAGTGTCAATTAAATCTTCTTTTTCTTCAATTAACTTAAGGACGATGTTAGCAACTGAACCTGGAATCAATACAGTATGCTTCTCTCGCATGTCTCTAATCTCTTCAAAAACACTCTCATTTCCAGTAGCTTCAACAATGACATCGATTTCAAAACGCTTTAGTGCAACTTTCCAATTGTCAAAAACAGCAATGCCGCTTTGACGAGCTTTAAGAATACCAGGCGCATCTAAATTACAATCAACCATTGCAATAACATTCATCATTTCAGTCTCTTGTAAGATATCCAAAAGTGCTACCCCGCCTTTTCCGGCACCTACAATCATACATGTTCGCAAATATTCATCACCTGCATCCTATACATGCAATATATTTCATACCTATCATACATCTCTTTTCTTATTTTGACAAATCATGCATGGTTCACTTTTTTGACTATGTTAACTTATCGTGTTGATTATCCATTTAGTATTTCTCAATGCCGTTGTAACAAAATCCGGTACAAACACGCATAGACACTTTATTCAGAGTTCGCTACAATAACACTAGTGATGTCTAGAAAGGGTGCGCGGGTAATGAGGTTAATCGCTTTACTTATCGTATTAATTCCAGGGATTTTAGGAGTAATCGGTATTAAATTAATGAGAGACGTTCTTTTCGGTGTACTTAACCCACCGTTCAATTCTCTTATTGTTCAATTCATTCTCGGTCTAGTCTTTCTTATAGCCGGTCTTTCTTTTGTCGGTGGGTTTATTTTCTATCGTGATCGTAAGCGAAATAAAGTGCAGCAGAAATTTTCTTCAAAGAAACAATAACAAAAAAACAAAGCCCTTTTGATTTCGGGCTTTGTTTTTCGTTATAAATTATTTAATAGTGCACTTTACCTGCTATGAGAATAATTATCCATATTGTGCTCAATGCGAAGCTTATCGGCAACCATCGCAATGAATTCACTATTTGTTGGTTTTGCTTTTGACATGCTTACTGTATAACCAAACAGATTGGAAATAGACTCCACATTCCCTCGACTCCATGCTACTTCGATTGCATGACGGATAGCCCGCTCAACTCTTGAAGAGGTTGTATTGAATTTCTTTGCGATATCTGGATACAAGACCTTCGTAATAGATCCAAGTAGTTCAATATCATTGTAAACCATCGTGATCGCTTCTCTCAAATACATGTAACCTTTAATATGTGCAGGAACTCCAATTTCATGAATAATACTAGTGATACTTGCATCAAGGTTTCTTGGTCTGTTTTCTCGTTGCGGGCGTTTGTATGATCCGCCATTTGTGGTAAACGTTGTTTTCTTACCACTTACCTGCCTCACATGGCTTGCCAAATTATCCATATCAAACGGCTTCAAAATAAAGTAGGATGCTCCAAGGTCCACAGCTTTTTTGGTTACATCCTCTTGTCCGAACGCAGTAAGCATAATAACGCTACAAGTGTAATTCATTTCACGTAAGCGTTCCAGAACTGCTAGGCCATCGAGATGAGGCATGATAATATCTAGAACAAGTACATCAGGCTCGTGATCTTCAAGCACTTCCAAGCACTCCTGACCATTGGAAGCGGTTCCGACTACCTCCATATCCTCCTGTCGTGACATATATTCCTCAATCAAATTAACTAATTCGCGATTATCATCAGCTAAACATACTTTTATTTTTTTGTATGGTTCCGTCTCTCCTTCCACAAGTTTGGTTACCGTAGTATAGACATTCAACGGATTTGGTAAATTTCCTCTAAAATTTCTAAAAACTTTTAAAAACAATATTTATTCCACATAATTCTTAGCTATTCTTCAATTTACTACACGTTACTACTTTTTCTGAATACTCTTTCAATTTTGTCGAATTTTCTTCATCCACAGTATATCATGGTTGAAAAACGAAAGAAAGCGAACAGTGAGCTTTTTTTAGCTCGCTGTTCGCTTCTCATGACGACTTTCTTCATAAATATTAATCCCAGCCTCTTCAAGCATCCATTCAATGTGAACACCATAGCCTGAAGTGGAATCATTGACGAACACATGCGTGACTGCACCGATTACTTTTCCCTCTTGAATAATCGGACTTCCACTCATTCCCTGTACAATTCCACCTGTTTCTTTTAATAGTTCAGAATCCGTTACCTTAATAACCATTCCTTTTGTAGCTGGAAACTTCTGTGGTATTGAACTGATCACTTCTACATCGTATTCTTTTACTTCACTACCTTTAACCACTGTTAATATTTTGGCAGGACCTTCCTTCACTTGGTGAGAAAGTGCAATAGGCATTGGTTGGTCATACATGCCTTTTTTGACTTCATTATTCATTTCTCCAAAGATTCCAAATGGACTGTTGCGCGTAATCGTTCCAAGCTTTTGGGCCGTATTAGAAAATCTAGCCAGCTTCTCACCTGGATGTCCATTGCTCCCTTTTTCAATAGAAGTGACAGATGATGGATAAATTTCTCCATGGTTCACTACAATTGGCTTTTTTGTATCCATATCAGATATAACGTGTCCGAGTGCACCATACTTCTTTGTATTAGGATGGTAAAATGTTAATGTTCCAACTCCAGCTGCAGAATCACGTATATATAATCCAATCCGGTATGATTCATTTTGTTTATCTTTCACCGGAATCAGCTTCTTACTTAATTCTTCATTTTCTCTCACGATTGTAACTTTTAGTGCATTACCGTCGCTACCGGCTTTCTTAACAATTGTTCCAATATCACTCATTTTCTTAACGGTCTGACCATTGATCTTAGTAATAATATCGCCAACTTGTATATCTGCTATTTCTCCCGGAGAACGATCTCCCTCATTTGTATGAATTAAATGGTGGCCAACTACTAACACCCCACGTGTGTTTAATTTAACACCTATAGACTGTCCTCCAGGTATAACCTTAAAATCAGGAAGAACTTTCACGCCAACTTTTTTGACCGGGAAATCGCCTACCGTTAAATCCAGAATATCAGAACCGCTTTTTTTGCCGTTTATCGTAAGGTTGCTTTGCTGCTGATCTAGGCTTGCCACTTCTGTACTTCCTAGCGAAGCAACAGCGGGTATTACAGATGAGATCCTAGTTTGATCTCCTTCGAACATGATAATCTCGTCTGGGATAGTTAAAAATAATTGTACTGGCTTTGAAAAACCAAGTGCAATTAAAAAACCAAGGAGAACTACGCCTAACAATTTACGAAACATCTCTATCTTCAATCCTTCACTCTCCTCGCTCTTGCTCACACCTCCAACATGGCTGTATCTATAATTTTGCCTTGAGTCGCGGTTATTATAACCTCTAAAAATGAAAATGCTACCCTGAGTTGGATAGCATTTCAAATCATGATTTTATTTGGTTCGCTTGATGCAATAATTCTCTCGCATGTTTCTTTGTTAGCTCTGTCATTTCAGCGCCAGATATCATTCTTCCAAGTTCTTCAATTTGTTCTTCATCACTTAAATTACCAACACTTGTCTTTGTTCGCCCTTCACCCGTTTCTTCTTTAGAAATATAAAGGTGATGGTCAGCCATTGCGGCAACCTGAGGAAGATGTGTAATAACAAGAACTTGTGAACCAGAAGAAAGGCGCTGAATCTTCTCAGCCATCGCTTGAGCAACTCTTCCACTAACACCTGTATCAACCTCATCAAAAATAATAGAGGTTATTCCCTGGTGTTTTGAAAAGATGGATTTTAACGCTAGCATTATACGTGATAATTCTCCGCCAGATGCTGTTTTTGAAAGCTCTTTAAGCGGCTCACCTGGATTTGTAGAGATCATGAAATCAATATCATCTTGTCCTGATCTGTGAAAGGATTCTTTTTTATTATTTAAGTCGTTAAAATGAATAGCAAATTCTGTCTTTCCCATATATAAATCTCTAAGTTCATGATGAATCGCCTCTACAAGATCACTGGCGACCTTTTTACGAAGTCTTGTAAGGTTTTCCGCTTCTACGGTCAGGTCCGCTTTAATACCTTTTAAATTGGATTCAAGCTCTTCTACGCGGTCTTCTCTATTTACAAGTTCATCGACTTCATCTTCAATAGAAGCAGCATATTCCAAAATTTCTTCTACCGATTCACCGTATTTCCTTTTGAGCACCTGTATTTCATTAAGACGCTCTTCTACAAAATCTAGACGAGCAGGATCAAATTCAAGTTGATCTCGATATGTATTTAACTTTCCAGCCGTTTCTTCAAGCAGATAAAATTGATTAGCTACTTCTTCGTGGTATCCTTGTAATTCCTCATCAAGATCAGTTACTGATTCAAGTTGCGCCATCGCAAGTCCTACCCAGTCTAATCCTTTATTATCTCCATGCAGGGAATGATAGACATCTTGAAGAGCAGAAAATAATTTCTCAAAATTGCCAAGACGTAGCTTCTCTTCCATTAATTCTTCATCTTCATTTGGAGATAATTCTGCTTTTGAAATTTCTTCAAGTTGGTATTGAATTAAATCTAATCTATGTGCCATTTGTTGTTCGTTTTCTGTCAGATTCTTCATCTGCTGCTGAATTTTCTTGTATCTTTGAAAAATGTCTCGATATTCCACTAACGCCGGACTAATAGCACGGTCACCAAATTGATCGAGCAACGTTAAATGTTTGTCTGATTGCATCAAATCTTGGTGTTCATGCTGCCCATGTATATCAATAAGTGTTTGACCAATTTCCCTTAAAATCCCGAGTGTGACTAACTTTCCATTGACTCGACAAATGCTCTTACCAGTATTTGAGATATCACGTCGCAATACGACCATATCATCAGTAAACTCAATCCCAACGTCCTCAAGTTTTTGAACTGTTGGATGCTCAGGTTCAATGTGAAACAACCCTTCGATTTCTGCTTTTTTTGTTCCATAACGAACGAATTCAGCAGAACCTCTCCCACCAACTAAAAGTCCAATGGCATCTATGATAATGGATTTACCTGCGCCCGTTTCTCCAGTAAGGACTGTTAATCCACGATCAAATGAAACGGTGATCGCTTCTATGATCGCAAAATTACGAATGGATAGTTCCGCTAACATATTCTCCCACCTTCAAAAGATCCTCTTTCATTTTCCTAAAGCATGTCAATAAAGCGTTGTGATAACATAGGTGCAGCATCAGCACTTTTGCAAATGATTAATATAGTATCATCTCCGCTAATGTTTCCCATGATTTCTTCCCAGTCTAAATTATCTATTAGCGCACCAATCGCATTCGCATTACCAGGAAGCGTTTTCATAACGATAAGATGATCCGCATGATCTATGCTAATAAATGCATCTGTTAATGTTCTCTTCAATTTCTGAAGTGGATTAAAGCGCTGATCTGCAGGAAGACTGTATTTGTATCTACCATCAATTGTTGGCACTTTAACAAGATGAAGTTCTTTAATATCCCGTGAAACAGTGGCTTGAGTTACATTAAAGCCAGCGCTCTTCAGGCAATACACAAGTTCATCTTGTGTTTCAACATCTTGATTGGCAATCATTTCACGAATTTTGATATGACGTTGTCCTTTATTCATTGTATAACCTCCAGAAGTTCCGGTAAGTAAAATCTGACAGCCTTATTATATAGCCACGCTTCTCTTTTGTATAGACCCTCATAAATATTCACTCGTAAAAAGATATTTTCTGGACTAAATACGAATATCTTCTCTGGTACAGTGACGAACGAGAAAAAGGACACACAGCGTGTATCCTCTATAACTTTTGATGCGCTTCTTCTACAACTTCTTCAGGCGTAGGAATTGTTTCGTTAACCATATCCTGCTGCCAGCCCAAGTATAATAGAAATTCGATATTTCCTTCACCACCGGTTATTGGAGAAAAAGAGATGCCTTTGATCTGATAGCCTTCTTTAGTCGCGAAGTCCATCATTTCTGTTAGTACACGTAAGTGAATTTTTTTATCACGTACGATTCCTTTTTTCCCAACTTCTCCTCTTCCAGCTTCGAATTGAGGTTTTACAAGTGCAATCACTTCTCCATTTTCTTTTAGGATCTGCTTAAGAACTGGCAAAATCAACTTTAAGGAAATAAAAGAGACATCTATGGTTGCAAGATCTGGCAACCCCTGTTCAAAGTCTGCTTTCTCTGCATATCTAAAATTTGTTCTTTCTTTAACAACTACTCGGTCATCTACACGTAATTTCCAAGCTAATTGATTATAACCAACATCAAGTGCATACACGAGTGAAGCACCATTTTGCAGCGCGCAATCCGTAAACCCACCTGTAGATGAGCCGATATCCAATACAACTTTGTTTTCGGTGAGAAGAGAGAAGACGTTAATCGCCTTCTCAAGTTTTAAACCACCGCGTCCAACATAACGAAGCGTATCACCTTTTATTTGTAAACTAATGTCTTCTGCTACTTTCACACCCGGCTTGTCCATTCTTTCTGTTTCCGAAAATACAAGGCCAGCCATGATCGCTCTTTTTGCTTTTTCTCTTGTATCGATTAGTCCACGATTAACAAGGATTACATCAAGTCTTTCCTTCTTAGCCATTCTCTTTTATGCCCTCTTTTGTTTTGCTGGAATTATTTTCTTTGCTTTCGCAACAATATCATCTGGAGTTAAGCCGATTTCTTTTAATAGTTCATTGACACTGCCGTGTTCAATATATGCATCTGGTATGCCCATTCTTTGAATTGTACCGTGTTGATAACCGCTGTCGTTCACATACTCAAGTACAGCACTACCAAATCCACCTTGAAGAATCGCTTCCTCCACTGTTAACATCGGAATTCCTTCTTGCATAAGTTCAGCCATCATTTTCTCATCAAGAGGCTTAATAAAACGAGCATTAATTACTCGAGCTGAGATGCCTTCTTGTTCAAGTTTCTCTGCAGCTTTCAAAAGGTCTTGAAGCGTAGGACCAAAAGAAAGGAGTGCGACATCTGTTCCTTCGCGAATGACTTCCCAAGTGCCAATTGGAATTTCTTTTAAGTCTTCATCCATCTTCGCACCGATGCCATTTCCTCGCGGATACCGAACTGCAATCGGGCCTTGATTATACTTCATTCCAGTATTCACCATATGTTGCAATTCATTCTCATCTTTAGCCATCATTAAGACCATGTTCGGTAAATGACGAAGGAACGAGATATCGAATACTCCCTGATGTGTTTCCCCGTCTGCTCCTACAAGACCAGAACGATCAACTGCAAGAAATACGTTTAGGTTCTGCCTGCACACGTCGTGGACAAGCTGATCATAGGCTCTTTGGAGAAACGTGGAGTAGATAGATAAGACAGGCTTCAGGTTTTGTGTTGCAAGTCCTGCTGCCATCGTTGTAGCATGCTGTTCTGCAATTCCTACATCAAAAAGTCTTTCTGGAAATTGCTTTTCGAACGCTTCCCATTTTGAACCAACTGTCATAGCTGGTGTAATAACAGAAATGCGATCATCTTTTTCAGCGAGCTTCCGTACCGTTTCACTTACTACCTTGCTATAGCCTGGGGCAGCAACTTTCGGTTTAATCTGTTCCCCAGCTTCGATTTTATAAGGACTCACACCGTGCCATACACCGATTTGATCGCTTTCAGCCGGTTGATAACCTTTTCCTTTTTTTGTTAACACATGTATAAGGACGGGCCCTTTTGTTTTCTTAGCGTACTTAATATTATCCATTAGAGCTTCAACGTCATGCCCATCTACTGGTCCAAGGTAGGTGAATCCAAGTTCCTCAAAGAAAATACCAGACACCAATAGATATTTCAGAGCATCTTTAACACGCTCAGCAGTCGATGCAAGCGCACCGCCGAAAGCAGGGATTTTCTTAAGCAAATATTCAAGCTCTTCTTTCGCTTTATGATATTTACCTGCTGTACGAAGTTTTCCTAGAATATTATGAAGCGCTCCAACGTTAGGAGCAATCGACATTTCGTTATCATTTAAGATCACTAGCATATCTTTCTGCTCATGACCAATATGATTGAGCGCTTCTAAGGCCATTCCACCTGTTAATGCGCCATCCCCTATGATCGCGACAACACTCTCGTCGCTTCCTTTCATATCACGAGCAGCAGCCATACCCATCGCCGCAGATAATGATGTAGAACTATGACCAGTTTCCCAAACGTCATGCTCACTCTCATTTCGCTTAGGGAATCCACAAAGACCTTTGTATTTTCGCAAAGTATCAAATCTAGAAGCTCGTCCTGTCAGAATTTTATGAACGTATGCTTGGTGTCCTACATCCCAGATAAATTTATCTTTTGGACTATCATAAATTTTGTGAAGAACGATTGTCAGTTCAACCACACCAAGGTTAGGACCAAGATGTCCACCAGTTTCAGACAATTTATTAATTAAAAAACTTCTAACTTCTTCTGCAAGCTCGGTCATTTCATTGATATCATAATTTTTGAGAAACTTAGGATTCTCAATCTTTTCTAAATCCATGGGAATGTCCTCCCCTTCTTATTTCGATTTACGGTTTCCCTTTTTCTTTTTGGATTGGTTGCCTACCATTTTAATTTTAAATGTTTTTTCTACATAATATAAGAACCGACCTACTTGAAAAATGATTCCAGTAGAAAAATGGATCGCAAACGTTTTTCCGAGCGCTTTTCCTCCGACCGTCAACGCAGCTATGACGCTGGTAAATACTACTGATACTATATATTGAAACAAAGATCCATCGCTATGTCCAAGTTGAAGTGTTAATTGTACGACAACGGTTGCGGAGGCTGTACCACTTATAATACCCGAAATATCACCAATTACATCATTACAGAAGCTTGCTACGCGATCTGCGTTACGTGTAACAAAAATTGCATGCTTCGCCCCGGTTAGGCGTTCAGCAGCCATGGCGTGGAAGGGTACCTCATTTGCTGCTGTTGAAGCAACCCCAATTGTATCAAAGAAAATACCAATTAGAACGATTAATAATACTACAATCATACCAATTGCCCAAGATACACCACTTAATACTGCCGTCGATATAATTGAAAAAATAGCCGCTAACACAAGTGTGATAACGGCAATAGCTAAACTCCAGTTTATGGATTTTGATACGGAAGCTTTCATATCTACTCCTTGTCCATTATATAATTACATAAAAATAGGTATCCATCTGGCAGGAATTCATGGGGTCAGTTCGTTTCCCCCTGTTCCCTGTCAGTTGAACACCCCTTTACTCATATGTATTGAAGAGTGGTCACTTAAAGAGTAAAGACTGCGGCTTAGGTCCAGTAGGTTTTCCCAGATAGATACCTGAACGTCGCCATTCAGGCGGTTTCCCTTTATATCTATCTTAGCGTAGTCACCATGCGCTAGACTGGATTACCACTTAGTCCGCACTATAATCCCCTTTAAGTGTCACTCGGAACAGTCTAGGAGTTTTCCTCAACAGTTCCACACATTTCCTAGCCTCTTTTGCAGAGCAGATTTCATATGGGTGGTAGGAAAAAAGCGGCCGGCCGAGCTGCAAATTTCCAATAATCCATAATCCCCTCTAGCTCCACTCAAGGCAGGCTACGCTGTTCAACTGCGTTCCCATGCAGCTGCAACAGGTTCATACCCCAATTCATAGCAGGCAGCGTTAACCGCTCTACTACAAGAATGGGCCTCCGCGGAAGCAGGGTCAACGCCCACATGCCTTTGTGGATCGCCCTGCGACCTTAACTCCCAGCATCGACCCAAGTCTGGGCGACTCAAGCCAACACCAGGAACTTCATCGATGTGCCCTATGGCGGATTTTTAGGCCCGCCTTCAGAAATGGCGAACTGACTAGAATACTGCACCACTCAATCTTAACTTATTATACCACAGGTTATGATTATGCTCAATTATATGTTAATGATCACGCTCTACAATAAACTTTGCAATCGACCTTAATCTATTTTCCTTTATGTTAGCGGCAGAAAGGTGAGATAATCCCTCATCAAAATGATGCTTTAATTTTTCTTTAGCGCCCTTTAAGGACAGAAGCTTAGGATATGTGCTTTTCTCGTTATTCTCATCACTTCCTGGTTGTTTACCAATCTTGCCTTCATCTCCTTCAACATCAAGGATATCGTCACTTATTTGGAAAGATAACCCGATGTGCTCACCGAATGCTTGGAGATGTTCCCGTTGAAGTGGCGAAGCATTTCCAATAATCGCCCCTGCCATAATGGAAAACATAAGAAGCTTCCCAGTCTTATGATGATGAATATACTCAAGTTGTTCTAACGTTAATGCTTGTTTTTCACCATCCAAATCTGCCATTTGCCCCCCAACCATACCCGAAGGTCCAGCAGCATGAGACAATAACTTAATAAGCTCTACTTTTTGCTCGCTCGTTAAGTTGGAGTCTGCAATAAGTTCAAAGCTTTGGGTTAAAAGGGCATCACCAGCTAGAATAGCCGCCGCTTCGCCGAAAACGATGTGGTTTGTAGGTTTTCCTCGACGCAAATCATCATTGTCCATAGCGGGCAAATCATCATGAATTAGCGAATACGTATGAATCATTTCTACAGCACAGGCAATGGGAATTGCTTGATCAATCGATTCGCCAAATGCTTCTACAGTAGCAAGCATTAATATCGGGCGGATCCGCTTCCCTCCCGCATGAATCGAATACAACATCGCTTCTTTTAATGATTCTGGCATTTCAAGATGATTAATATATGAAGGCAGTTCTTGATCAAGCAGTTTTTTACACTCATTCATATAAGAGCTAAGATCTTGGATCACGCTTCATCCTCCTGCACAGAAAAACGCTTGATTTCACCGTTTTCCTCAACAATTTGATCCATTTTCCCTTCAACGGATTGTAGTTTTTCATGACAGATGTTTGATAAGTTCATCCCCTCTTGAAAGAGTGAAATAGCTTTTTCAAGAGGAACGTTTCCCTCTTCTAAGGCCCCTACGATTTGTTCTAACTTTTCCATTGCTTCTTCAAATGTGACGTTCTCATTTTTCTCCATTCGAATCACTCTCCTCTAATCCCCATACATGGCAATCAATTTTTCCATCTGTCATTTCAAGTTTAAGAACATCTCCAGGTTGGACCTGACTAACAGACTTAATGAGTTCTTCTTCTTTATATGCAAGACTATACCCCCGCTCCATTACTTTCAATGGGCTTAATGCATTCAATTTCCCAGCAGCAAGTGAGAAATCACGTTGTTTTCCAACTAAAACACGTTGCATTTCCTTATTCAAAGAATTCTTGAGCTCTACAAGCTCTTGACTCGCTTCTTTTAGAAGTTTTTGGGGGTGCTGCTTTTTTAATTGCTTATGGTTTCGATCGACTTGTTCTTTTGTATACGACAATAACCGCTTCATATTTCTCTGCAATCGCTCTACTTGCAAATCAAGCTCTTGTTCCTTTTGCTTCAATAGTTGATCTGGATAGCGAAAAGCATAAGACTTTTGGAGGTTTGACAGCCGATCTCGATCGGAGACAAGTTTTTCTTGCATTACTCTCATGAGTCTATGTACTCTTTGATCAACTCGCTCTTTCAATTCCACTACACTAGGGACTGCTAATTCAGCAGCACCAGTTGGTGTCGGCGCTCTTAAGTCAGCAACGAAATCCGCAATCGTAAAGTCCGTTTCATGGCCTACCGCAGAAATAATCGGTACGTGCGACCTAGCAATACTTCTTGCGACTTCTTCTTCATTAAATGCCCATAGTTCTTCAATAGATCCACCGCCACGCCCCACAATCAGCACATCAATCATTTTCATCGCATTCGCCATCTCTATGGCTTGAACAATCGATCCCTTAGCACGATTTCCCTGCACGAGAACGGGAAAAACCGTAATTCGCGCAGCTGGATACCGTCTTTTAATTGTCGTGAAAATATCTCGAATGGCCGCTCCAGTAGGGGAAGTAATAACGCCAATTTCTGTAGGATAGCGTGGAATTTGCTGTTTGAGGTTATCAGAAAACAGTCCTTCAAATTCGAGTTTTCGTTTCAGCTCTTCGTAAGCTAAATAAAGATTACCAATTCCATCAGGCTGCATTTCTTTTGCGTAGAGCTGATATTGGCCATATGGCTCAAACACAGATATTTCTCCACGGATCAGTACTTTCATTCCGCTTTCGGGTTTGAATTTCATATGCCGATTATTTCCTGCAAACATGACAGCCTGAACACGTGATTTATCATCTTTAACTGTAAAGTAAAGATGTCCTCGATTGTGAAGCTTCACATTGGATAATTCGCCACGCAACCAGACATCTTGCAGTGCAGGTTCATTATCAATCATTCGCTTAACATGTCTCGTAAGCGCCGTTACCGAAATATAGCGATCCGCTTTCACAACTATCCCCTCCTACTTAAATTAGCTTTTTTGGATGATCTTAGAGAGGACACCATTCACAAAACGCCCTGATTCTTCTCCACCGAATAACTTCGCAAGTTCAACGGCTTCATTTAAACTAACGTTAACGGGTATATCATCTCTGACTACCATTTCATAAGAAGCCATGCGTAGTACTGAACGGTCAACATTTCCGATCCGATTAAATGTCCAGTTCACAAGATTTTCTTTAATGACTTCATCAATTTTTTCGAGGTTCTCAAGCGTTCCGAAGACAAGCTCAGATAGAAACTCGTCACCTTCTCCCTCATTTAAAACGTGTTGAAGAGCCTCACGTGGATCGGTGTCTGTTACATCTATTTGAAACAATACCTGGATGGCTTTTTCTCTTGCATGTCTTCTTTTCATTGCTATACTCCCTTTACGCTAATATTGCTATACCAATAAATAATAGCATACTGTAGAGGACAAATACAGGTTTTGCAATGTCCAATTGTTTTCACAAACAAAAAGCAGGGGGACAATCCCCGCTGCTTATTCTTCGTTCTCTGGTTCTTTTTTATCAAATGTAATGCCTACAACACTCACGTTGACGGCACTGATTTCTAGAGCAGTCATTGTAAGAAGGGCCTGACGGATATTTTCCTGAACCTTCTCACATACTTCCGGAATGGATAAACCATAGCTTACCACCACATAGGCATCTAAGATGATCCCATCTTCATCAAGTTCCACCTTGACGCCTTTTCGATGATCCTTTCGCCCAAAGCGTTCTACAACACCAGAGGCGAAATTCCCTCTCATCTCTGCTACACCATCAACTTCAGAAGCTGCAATACTTCCAATGACTTCGATAACTTCAGGTGAAATCTCTACTTTTCCAAGACCAGTATCGTGCTCTTCCATTTCAAATGATTGAAGTTCATTCATTCTGAACACCTCACTTAGAATTCATTGATTGCTCTGTTAAATCATATTTCTCAAGAAACTTTGTATTGAAATCGCCGCTTACAAATTTCTCATGATTCATAAGGCGCATATGGAACGGAATAGTTGTTTTAACACCTTCAACGACAAATTCTCCTAGTGCTCGCTTCATTCTAGCGATAGCTTCTTCTCGAGTATCAGCATAAGTAATCAGCTTTGCAACCATTGAATCATAAAAAGGTAAAATATCATACCCTGGATAAACAGCTGAATCAACTCGAACTCCAAATCCACCCGGCGGCAGGTACATTTCAACCTTACCAGGGGACGGCATAAACTTTTTGTCAGGATCTTCTGCGTTGATACGGCACTCAATCGCCCATCCTTTAAACGTCACATCTTCTTGTTTGTATCGAAGTTCTTCATCAGAAGCTGCTCGGATTTGTTCCTTAATTAAGTCAATACCCGTTACCATCTCAGTCACAGGGTGCTCAACTTGAATGCGCGTATTCATTTCCATAAAATAAAAATTCCCTGTTGGCTCAAAAATAAACTCCACAGTTCCTGCACCAGAATATTGAACGGCTTGAGCAGCTCGCACTGCCGCATCTCCCATTTTCTTTCTAATTGTTGCGTCAAGAGCTGGAGAAGGGGTTTCTTCCACTAGCTTTTGTAAACGCCTTTGGATAGAACAATCACGCTCACCTAGATGGATCGCATTCCCATGATTATCTGCAAGGACTTGGATCTCTACATGTCGGAAGTCTTCAATAAACTTTTCAATGTAAACCCCAGGGTTTCCAAATGCGGTAGAGGCTTCTTGTTGCGTAATATTGATTCCTTTTACTAATTCATTCTCATCCTTAGCAATACGGATTCCTTTACCGCCACCGCCAGCAGTCGCTTTAATAATGACGGGGTAACCCATTTCGTTCGCAAGAGCTACTGCCTCGTCAGCATCTTTAATAATCCCTTCAGAGCCAGGTACAATCGGAACTCCAGCTTCCTTCATTGTCGTTCTAGCAACGTCTTTCGTGCCCATGCGATTAATGGCTTCAGGACTAGGACCAACAAACGTCACATTGCATTCTCTACAAAGTTCAGCAAAATCGGCATTTTCAGCTAGAAAACCATATCCGGGATGAATGGCGTCAACCCCTGTCACAGTAGCAATACTCATGATATTTGTAAAATTTAAATAGCTGTCTTTTGCTGCTGTGGGTCCGATACAATAAGCTTCATCAGCAAGTCTAACATGAAGCGCATCTTTATCTGCCTGGGAATATACGGCTACTGTTTCTATTCCGAGCTCTTCACAAGCTCGTATGATTCTTACTGCTATCTCTCCGCGGTTAGCTACAAGTAATTTCTTAATCTCCATCCTATCATCACCTATGCTTTCACTAAAAACAGAGGCTGTCCGTATTCAACCAGCTGACCATCTTCAACTAGCATTTCTACGATTTCTCCATTTACCTCTGCTTCTATTTCATTAAAAAGCTTCATTGCTTCAATGATGCAGACTACGCTATCTTCCGAAACTTTTTCTCCTGTTTTCACATAAAGATCTGACTCTGGATTTGGACGAGCATAGAACGTTCCCACCATTGGGGATTCTATCTTATGTAATGATTCATCCTGTTTCTCTTCTTTTGGTTCTTCAGTAGCTTGCTCTTTTGAAGAAGACGCCACTTGCTTCACTGGCTCAGGTGCCTGTTGTGCAACGGGCTGCTGTACAGGCTGCTGTACAGGTGCCTCAGCATATTGTACGTCGTTTTTCTTTAAAACAATTTTAGACCCATCATTTTCGTATTCGAATTCATCAATGCTTGATTGATCAATAAGTTTGATCAATTCGCGAATTTCTTGAACTTTTAACAAGACTTCCACTCCCTGTCATCTTTTTTCAAATTTAGTATTTAGGAGGTTTTTCTGTGCAGAAGACACGCTCCAACCTATAGCAATTATAGCATAATAAAGATGTGTATTAGTATCTCCAGCATTCCATCTAACAAATCAAACCTCAGAATTAAGACCATTATATAAAAGCAGGTCCTAAGCCTATTAATCATATCATATCTTCAGTTTACTTGGTAGAAGGCATCTTTGCACACCGCCCTATTATAAGGGTAACAAACACAGAAAACGTTTTCACCTATAAAATATTATGTGGATTATCTATGTACGCTTACTTTAAAAATTGGTGCTTTATCTACTTTTGTTTATTTGGCAATAACCGCTTCATTCTGAACGAAACTTTTTTCACAATACTTTCAGAGCATAAATGGGTCAAAACAAAAAAGATGGAGTGAACTCCATCTTTACTTTGCTGCAGCCTGAAATTCAACCGCTATTCTATGGCCTTCTCCTAGCTGTTCTTCTGCTAGTACCATAATGTTGTTGGCCTCTTCATTCGAGAGTTGATCTGCTTTAACAATAACTCTTACTTTATCATCATCTAGCGTATAAACTACCGCATCGCTATACCCTTCTGACTTTATCACATTTTCCAATACAGATTCTTTTTGAGATAATGCCATCAATTCTTGACGTTGCTCATGTGCCTCATTTCTAAGGTCAGCAGATGCTTCGCTTGCAATAACTGCCGTATAGTCTTCAATCGCTGCATCTCGTTGTTCTTGAATCTCAAGTCTTATGGATGCAAAACCTTCCTCACTTGAAACACTTGAAGAAACAGCATCTCCTTCTTCTGCGTTCGTTTCTTTTGCCTCTTCTCCTTTACTTTCCTCACCACTCTGCTCTTGATCCTGATCCCCTACAAACGCTACATTATCAGTTCCAGGAGTCATAATATAATAGGCTGATAAAACAATGATTAAACTTAACATCGTCAGTAACCACACTGTTTGCTTTTTCAAAACCATTTAGGATTCCCCCTTTAATTTTTTCGGAAGCACCATGACACGGTGACTCTTGACGTCTAACAGTCTTGTTACTGCATCCACGATCATTTTCTTTACTTCCATATTCTCTGCTCCAACCGCTACCACTACAACTCCTCGTACGACAGGCTTCTTTGTACTAACAATGATAGGCTCCTGTCCGTTGTCATTTTGAATGACGACAACTTGTTCTTCACTTGACTGTTCTTCAATCTTTCTTGAACCTCCATCATTTGGAGATTCGTCCGTATATTTATCAGTAGAAGTGCTGTTTTTCTCAACGATTTTTTCTTCTGTAGAATCTAAATTTACAATAACTGTGGCATCAGAAACTCCTGCCACTTCATCTAAAGCTTCTTTCAGCTGTGTTTCGTATACATTCTCGTATTCAGCCATAGACGACGGATTGGACTTCTTTTGACTAAAGGTAGGTTCACTATCCTTTGAGCTCGCCTGCTCTGAAAACACTTCCTGGACTTGTTCAGGTGACTGGAAAAAGCTTCCGGAAAACATGAAGATAACGCCAATCCCCGCAGCAATAATCAAATATAATAACGGGATTCCCTTTTTCTTTTTAGGCTTCTTCAATTGATCAAGCCAGCTAGTTGGTTTTTCATCCACGTTCCCTACTCTCCTCCTTTCACCTGAACTCCGACTTGTTTTGGATACAGCTCCCACTCATCTGCAAGAAAGTATGCAACCTTACGAGAGAGAGTATCCGTTTCTTCGACCTCTTCCTCCTGAATATCAATTGATACGGATACAGCATCCACTTCCTTAACAGATTTTTCTGCTCCTGCTTCATTTACTGTTACTGCAATTTGATCAATATCCTTTTCCCCATCAAGATTCTTTAACTGAAGACTAACGCTTGTGATCTCGAGGTTAAACTGGTCCCTCAACTCCTTTTCTACCTGGCTTTTCATTTGGACAGCCATTTGTTCTTCAATATATGCAGCATTGGATGCTTGTATTTCACTTTTCTTTGATTCTATCTGATTTTCCATATTTACATTTTGAGTTGAGTCAGTGAGCGTTACTGTTCGGAGCATGGCATCAAAGTCTTTAGTGAAAATCGTGAGTATAGGAGATAAAATAACCGCCATTAACATTAAACCTATAACCATCTTTACATAACGCTGCATATTTGAATTTGGCAACAATAGTTCTAGAACTGTTGCTAGAAGGATTAACACAATAATATTTGTAATCCAGCCTGTAATAATATCCACACGACACCTCCTAACGCACCATTAACGTAATATTGCCAGATGCTATAATAATCGTTACAGCAAGAAAGAACATCAATGAAACAATAGCAAGGGCCGCAAATATGAACAAAATGCTTTTTGATATAACATTTAGGGATTGAATAATTGGACCACCGCCCAATGGTTGAATCACCGCTGCAGCAATATTATAGATTAGTACTAGTGATAATACTTTTAGCGCCGGAAAAGCGCAGATCATTAAGAGAATGACAACCCCAGCTAAGCCCACCGTGTTTTTTAATAGAACAGAGGCGCTTAACACCGTGTCGGTGGCATCTGTAAACATCCGACCAACGACTGGGATAAAGTTACCCGTTACAAATTTCGCAGCTCTTATCGTAACGCCATCCGCTACCGCAGTTGTCGCACCTTGTACTGAAATAACCCCTAAAAAAACCGCAAAGAAAACGCCAAGAGTTCCTATCGCTACATTTCGTAATAAATTAGAAAGCTGGGTAACCTTGTACTGCTCACTGATAGTACTTACAATAGCGAGGACCGCTGATAGAAAGAGCATTGGAAGTACAAACTTCTGAATAAGTAATCCACCAGTATTTACAAGAAATAAGACGATCGGATGAAAGAAAGCAACAGAAGCTACTCCACCCACAGATGCCATTAAAGCTAAAAGCAATGGAATTAATGCAAGTAAGAATCCCATCATGTTAGCTATAGCATCTTCTGTATACTGAATCGCAACATGAAAGCTATTTAGTGCCAGGATAATTAAAACCATATAAATAATGCCATACGCTACTGTACTAACTGCTTTATGTTCAAATGCATTTTGCATGTTCTGCAGAAGGATACTAAAGATTGTAAGAAGGATCAGACTCCCAAGAAGCTTTCCATGCACAAGCAGTTCATGGAAGAGAAACTTTAGTAGGCCAATAAAATACGCTTTTAAAGATATCTGCTTTTCTCCTTTAATGAATTCCATAAAGGAGCCTTTCTGACTTTCAGGTAAAAAACCCCCGTATTCTTCAATGACTTCATCCCAATAATCTTGTATTTCTTGTAAACCAAGCGTATTTAACTGCTTGTCTACAAATTGACTTGAAAGAGGCTCCTCTTCCCCTTTTGCCGCTACGGAAGATTCAAAAAACATAAGAGAAAAGCAGAGGAATAGCAGCATCAACAGCATTTTTTTCATGTGAGGCATGTCCCTCTCCCCCTCTTATGATGGTAATAATTTCAATACTGTTTCTATGATTAACGTTAAGATTGGAATTGCCATAGCAAGAATCAATAATTTACCAGCAAGTTCAATTTTCGATGCAATTGCGCCTTGACCCGCATCTCTTACAATTTGCGCACCGAATTCTGCTATATAAGCGATCCCGATAATTTTTAAAACCGTTTCCACATAAACGATTTCAACATTCGCTTTTGCTGCAAGACTCTCAAGCATACGAATAATGTGTTGAATTTCTCCTATTAAGTAGAGAAAAATTAAAGCGCCTGTGAAAACCGTAATCGTGAAGGCAAACACAGGCTTTTGCTCTTTGACCACAATAACTAGGAAGGTAGCGATTAATCCTAAGCCGACTATTTGTAAAATATCAATCGCAGTCACCCCCTACCCTTGAAAAAGGAAGACTCCTCGTATTTTCTGAAAAAGATCATCTATAATTGTAATGACCATATAAAGGACAACAATAAATCCTATTAAAGTGACCCAGTGCGCGTATTCCTCTTTTCCCATTTGCTTTAAGATTGTATGAAGCATGGCAACGATAATACCAATACCAGCTATTTGAAAAATCGTATTTACATCATGATTCATCTACGCTTCCTCCCAATGACTAAATCAAAAGTATGACAAGAAGAATACCGCCAAGTACACCAAGGCTTTTAAACATTCTTTCATATTTCATCTGATTATCTCTCGCTTCACTTTCTTCTCTCTCTAAGTGAATTAATGCCAGCTTCAGTTGCTTTTGCTCATGTTCTCGATCATGCTGACCAATGGTAGCGCCTAATTGCTTCATCACTTCTTTTTCCTCATTTTTAAAGGCAGTGTATTTCCAAACTTCCTCCATACTTTCAATCCATGCTTCATACGCAGTAGCATGGCCTGCCTCAAGCTTCCTCCTAAATGAATCAAAAAACCACGATACAGGATGACCAACCTGTCTACATATATGACTACAAGCAACGCTTAAAGGTGTCATTCCGTAAACAATCTCTGCTTCTAGTGACTGTAATGCCGCCTTCAACTGACGTAATTGGCGTGACCGTTCACTAACTGTCCTGGACCATTCCACACCTGCCCATGTGCTTGCCATAATGATGAGCACTGCACCTAGTAACTTCATGCTAGATCACCTTTTTACGTCGAATTTCCTTACCGGTTTTATCTTTAATCGCACTAATTGTTCCTGGACCATCTTCTCGCGACAGTTCGACGATACGATCAAAGCACCCCGACTTTAATAACCCCTGCATACTTGGCCTACGGTTTAAATCATCCAATTTCGTCCCATGGACTGTCACTACGAGGTTAATCCCAGCATTTATTGCTTCGATAATCGCTTCACTGTCTTCTTTTCGTCCAATTTCATCTACAATCAGTATTTCTGGACTCATGGAGCGAATCATCATCATCATTCCTTCCGCTTTTGGACAAGCGTCGAGTACATCAACACGGTCTCCCAGTCGATGTTGAGGGATCCCCTGTACACATCCAGCTATTTCTGATCGCTCATCGACAACGCCTACCTTTGCTGATGGAATCCTTCTTAATTCATCACCTTCAGCCATAAGTCGAGTTAAATCACGAAGCATCGTCGTTTTACCAGACTGAGGGGGCCCTAATATAATCGTATTCATCCATCTCCCAGCATATAGATATGATACTAGTGGTATAGCTATTCCAAGCTTTTGCTTCGCAATTCTCACATTAAATGAAGCAATATCTCTAATGGCTTTGACATGTCCATTTAGTGTAATAACCTTCCCTGCGAGGCCTACACGATGCCCTCCCTCAATCGTTACAAAACCTTTTTTAAGTTCTTCTTCCAGAGCATAGAGAGAGTAGTGACTTAGCTTATTTATCATTTGTAGACCATCTTCTTTTGAAATAAAATAGCCATGGCCATTTAAGAGAGGAAAATCCGGCTTCCCGTTAATCATGATCTCAAGTGGACGGTTAATACGCATTCGAATTTCTTCAATCGTCGATCTTTCAACAATTGAATACTGATTCAAGATTTTTTGTACATTTTCCGGAAGCACGCGAAGAACTTCTTCCAAGAATGTCCCCCCTCTCTAAGCTTGTTTCTCCCTACACTACTATTCCTGTCTTGCTTAAATTATGTCTCTACTAAATCTATGAAAGGGTTCCAATTAAAATAAAGGCAACCCCTATCATGATGAAAATAATTTTCATAATTGATAGATCACCTGCTAGACCAATCAACCCCACTGACATGGTAACTATTAAAATAATTGGGCCAACTATAGCGAGAATGGCATTAATCATCATGGCTATTCTTAGATCCTGAATAAAAAGAATAAGAATCGCTGCTGTAAGCTCGATCACACCAGAAAGTATTCGAAGCACTCCCATGACAAGAACGGAATGAATCATCTCTAGCCTCCCACAAATTGTTTGTACAACTTATGATGAATTTATGATTTTCAGAAGAAATTCGTAAATCATATAACTCATTTCATTATTGAGAAATCAGCTTCATAAAACACCGGAAGCAAATAGTTTGTTAGCTAAATTGTTACATTTAAAATATTGAACTTATTGGAGGAAAACAAAAAAACCACCCAGCGAAGGCTGGATGGTCATTTTGCTTTTAAACCATTTAATATAAATTGAACTGTCAGTTCGATCTCCTGCTCATCATCCCACTCACTCTCCGGCACCATAATGTATCGTGCAAGAAAAAAACCGAGAACGGCTGTTATCGAAAGTCTGATCGCTGAGGAAGGCGGAATTTGGATTAATTCGCCTTTCTGTTGGAAGTGGAGAATCACTTTTTCAAACCGATCAAACAAATCCTTCGCTACATGCTCGATAAATTGAGTACGAAGTTCCTCATGAAAAGGAATCTCCTGCATCAAAATCTTAACAATTGGTAAGTGCTTGTGTATGAACACCTGTCTATTTTTTACAACAGCTCTCAAAAAATCCTCATAGTGCTCATAGTTTGGTTTTAATACTTTGTCTAAATCTTTCACGATGAAAGGGGCGACCAGATGGCTCATAACAGGTGTAACAATAGCAAGCAGCAAGTCTTTCTTCGTATTATAATGGCGAAATATTGTTCCTTCCGCTACGCCTGCACGTCTCGCAATTTGACTTGTTGAGGAAGCGGAGAATCCTTTTTCCTGGAACATTTCAACTGCCGCTTTAACGATGCGTTTTTGTTTCTCAGTTAAATCTCCGGACTCGCTTACCTCTTCATCAAATAGCCATTCCATGCTGTCTTCTATCTTTTTCATAAGCTCCCCCTGACTCTAAATGCGTCGGTGTTTTTTTAGTGCGTATATATTTAAAATCATAAAACCGATTGAGAATACAAATAAAACAAGTAAATCAATCCATATTTCAGTTATTCCCTGTCCTTTAATCATAACATTTCTAAGAGCTTCAGCTCCATAATACAAAGGTGTTAACGGACCAATCCAGCTTAAATAGTTTGAAATCGTATCAAGATTAAATAATCCAGAAAAAAAGATTTGCGGTACAACAACAAGTGGTATAAACTGTATCATTTGCAATTCATTCTTTGCAAATGATGAAAGTAAAGTACCTAAAGTTAGGGCACTTAATGCTAGCAAGAGTGTAACAAGCAGTACATAAAAGAAAGAGCCTTCCATTTTTAAATCAATCACATAAATACTATATAGGGCAATGATCGCTGATTGAAACATAGTAAATAATCCGAAGCCGATCACGTACCCAATTACAAGTTCCCACCTTTTAATAGGACTAGCTAAAACTCGTTCGAGCGTCCCCTGGGTTCTCTCTCTCAAGAAAGAAACTCCAGCAATTAAAAACACAAAAAAGAAAATAAAGAAGCCAACTAGTACAGGACCAAAGTGATCAAATGAAGTCATGTCACTCGAGCCAAAAAGATAAGATACATCTAAATCCACTTCTTCGTTGTTTACCATAGAATTACTTCTAACAAGATTAATTACTGCTTGATTAATGGAGGGATCACTGCCCTCTAGATGTAGTTTCTTTTCCCCATTGCTGAAGTCAATAACTGCATCATAATCTTCTTTCAGTAGTGACTCAATGGTATCTTTTGACGTAACTTTTTTAACAATAGCATGCTCTTCTATTCTTTCGACAAGTTGATCAGGTATATTTAGGGTGCCTACTTTCAACTCGAGGTCTTCCCCGTTAAACACTAGCGATAACATCGTTAAAATGATAATTGGTGCCACAATCATTAGGCCCATCGTTCGCTTGTCATGAATAAACTGCCTCAATATACGTTTTACAACGGCTGTAATTCTCATTCCTTAACACCCCCATATGAGAGAAAAGCTTGCTCAATTGTCGTCGAATCTGTTTGTTTTTTCAATTCTTCTGGAGTTCCAACAGCAATCAAGCGACCATCTCGAATCATCCCAAGCCTTGAACATCTATCAGCTTCATCCATTACATGAGTCGTAACGAGAATGAGCACGCCCTTTTTTCTCAGATCTTCAAACGTATCCCATATCTTTTGTCGCAAGGACGGGTCTATGCCAACAGTCGGTTCATCAAGCAACAGGACTTCAGGGTCGTGCAATAAAGCGATCGCAAGTGATAAGCGACGCTTCATTCCTCCTGAGAAGTCCTCCACTCTTTTCTGAAGTTCTTTTTCTAAATCTACTACCCTCATAGCAGACAAGATACGATCTTTTCGATCACGACGACTCACACCGCTAAGCGTTGCAAAGAATTCTAAATTCTCATAAGCGGTTAGTTCACCATACAAAGCATCCGCTTGTGCCATATAACCGATCCGCTTCATTATCTTTAAATCAGGCATTCGCTCATCAAATACAGTTACCTTTCCTTCTGAAGCCTCTTCAATACCACAGAGCAGTTTGACAAATGTCGTTTTTCCAGATCCTGATGGTCCTAGCAGACCGAAAATCTCACCTTGCTTAAGTGAAATGCTAATATTATCTAAGATCGTAGTCGTGCCATATCGTTTTGTAACACTTGCTTGGATAACATCTTTTTGCATATGACCCCTCCTAAATGAGTGATTACTCACT
>NZ_JBITPM010000024.1:0-10906 GCF_050467905.1 Pseudalkalibacillus sp. NRS-1564
AGTGAGTAATCACTCATTTATACTTCTAAAAAAAACCGCTCATTCAGAGCGGTTTAAAATGTTTACGTTATCCTCTTGATACATACTCGCCTTTAGAAGTATCGATAATTAAAACATCTCCCTGGTTAACGAAGAAAGGCACTTGAACAGTTAAGCCTGTTTCAACAGTTGCAGGCTTAGTACCACCTGAAGCTGTGTCCCCTTTAATACCAGGCTCAGTTTCCGTAACAACGAGTTCCACCGTATTCGGCAATTCAACTCCGATCGTTTCTTCCCCATAAGTACGAATTGAAATTTCCATGTTTTCTTTTAGAAATTTAAGTTCATAACTAATTTGCTCTGCAGGAAGTTCAACTTGCTCATAAGTAGTAGTATCCATAAACGTATGCATGTCGGCACTTGCATAAAGATACTGCATTTTACGATTTTCAATATGAGCTTTTGCTACTTTTTCTCCTGCTCGGAAGGTTTTTTCTTGAATTCCACCAGTACGAAGGTTACGTAGCTTCGTTCTTACGAAAGCTGCTCCCTTACCAGGCTTCACATGTTGGAAGTCCATTACCGTCCAGATACCATTTTCCACTTCGATTGTTAGACCAGTTTTTAAATCGTTAACAGAAATCATTAATAGTCCCTCACTTTCATTATTCGCCGAGGATCAGCAATTCCTTAGTAGAATGAGACAACGTCTCATTTCCAGTTTCAGTAATTACTGTATCATCTTCAATTCTTACTCCGCCTTTACCAGATAGGTAAATACCTGGTTCAACGGTTACTACCATACCTGGCTCTAATACTGTATCAGATTTGGTTGAAAGACTAGGTCCCTCATGTACTTCAAGACCAACACCATGACCTAGTGAGTGCCCAAAGTATTCTCCAAATCCTTTAGAAGTAATTAAGTCACGTGATAGAGCATCTGCTTCTTTCCCGCTCATTCCAGGCTTAATTTGTTCCATCGCCTTTAATTGAGCTTCTAGAACAGTATGATAAACACCTTTAAGCTCTTCCCCAGGATCCCCAACAGCTACAGTACGTGTAATATCAGAACAGTACCCTTTATAATAAGCACCAAAATCAAGTGTTATCAGTTCGTTCTTTCCAATAATTTTATCACTTGCGACGCCGTGCGGAAGAGCTGAACGTATACCCGACGCAACTATAATATCAAATGAAGACGAGGTTGCGCCATTTTTTCTCATGAAAAACTCTAGTTCATTAGAAACGTCCAATTCAGTTAGACCCGTACGAATATAAGATGTAATATGTTGGAAAGCAGCATCTGCTATTTCGGTTGCTTCTTTAAGAACCTTTAATTCACTTGAGTCTTTAATCATACGATGTTTCTCAAGAATACCATTAATCGGTACAAGTGTACCGTCTACTTTATTCTCATATGCTTTAAAAACTTGATATGTAACCTGCGTTTCTTCAAAGCCAAGTTTTTTAACTCCTAGTTCATTCGCAAGCTTTGCTACTTCTCCAACAATCGGGCCTTTATGCTGCACAATATCAAACCCTTGTGCTTGCTCTCGTGCCTGATCCATATAGCGGAAATCTGTTACAAACTTCGCTTCTTTCTCAGTAATGAGAACAACACCTGAGCTACCTGTAAACTGGGAAATATATCTACGATTGCTTGCTGAAGTAATTAACATCGCATCTATATCATACTCTGTAAATGACTGACGTAGTTTCTCAATACGTTCCACTGTTTCGTCCCCCTTTAAAATGATGGCTATGCTAATGAACGTTGTTTATAATTGGCTCATATACGCTCTGTGACGACCAACCGTCTGAACAAAATTATTTGCTCGAAGCGATTGATCGTCACAGAGCGACCTTTCAATAGAGCTGAAAGGCATGTGAAATGAAGATTTCACTCGAGTGAGCCAAAAATCGAGAATCAACAGTATAAGCTAACATAGCTAAAATTATAGAAATGACCGCAATGCCAGTTCGTACCCATTCAAACCAAATCCTACGACTTGCCCTTCCGTTACTGGTGAAATAACAGATGTATGGCGAAAAGGTTCTCGCTTATGTACATTCGAGATGTGTACTTCCACAACCGATACAGGAACACTTGCGATAGCATCTCGTATCGCGTAACTATAGTGTGTAAAAGCACCAGGATTTAAAATGATACCTGAAGCATTTTCTGCTTCGTGAATCCAGTCAATGATATCTCCCTCATGGTTTGATTGACGAAAAACAACAGCAGCGCCATTCTCACTAGCAAATTGTGTTAATCGTTGTTCAAGAGTCTCTAGCGTGTCATTACCATAGATGCCGGGTTCACGCTTACCAAGTCGATTTAAGTTAGGTCCATTTATTACGTAGAATGTTTTCATCCCGGTCTCCTTCATCACGATCTGACTTCTATATTAAATAGAAAAAAAGAGAATGTTCCATGAACATTCTACCATAGCTTCATTTATTTGAATAGGAAGCGCCCTTCTGCTGGTTTTCATGATATTCAAAAGAAATCGAATACCCGATAAAGACGCCGTAAAGAAGATAAAGGCATATCGTAGTAATGACTGTGTTGCGATCAAGTTTCGTAATCGTTGGCAGATCGATGAACATTGGATTGAGTAAATAAAATACAATTATCCATAATACAATCCCATAAGCAAGTCCTGCAAGCATGTTATTTATTTTCACGAGCGTTACTTTGTACAAAAAAGCCACAAGTATGGATACAAGCCCAAGGGCAAGAATTCCAATCCACTGCCCTAGCTGTTCATTTTTCCATTCGCCAAGTGCCCATGGTGACAAGATTAGAGAGGGCGGTATCTTAGTAAATTTAAATAAGTATGTGAGATAACCAATTACACCCCAAAAAAGGCCTCCAGCAATCCCGACTGTGATAACTTTTGATGTAAAAGATAGAGGTTGCTCCTGCTTATTTTGTTCAAGTTGTTCATTCTCTTTACCATTTTTCTGGTTCTCTTTATCCATAAGACTCACCTCCCCCTTAAACATTCCCTGTTGAAGCTGGAATTATTTATTAGAAAAATTATCTATTGAAAAGATTAAAATTGCCGGTGTTGGGGAAAATGATTATTACAATCTATTACCTAGAGGTTTTTGCCTATTTCTTGTAGAATGGTATAAAGTACAATTTGTTAGAGTTTGATCGCTTCAAAACATTCTACTTCATACAATAGGTTGGTGAGAGATATTGTCAGATACAAATAAGCCTGCTTATGGCGGGCAAGCGGTTGTCGAAGGTGTTATGTTTCAAGGGAAACATACGTCTGTAACCGCCATTCGGCGCAAGGATGATTCAATTGATTATTTAGAAGTTCCGAAGCAGCCGAAGCCTATCCGAACAAAACTTAAGAAAATTCCATTCATACGTGGTGTTGTTGCGATTATCGACGCCAGTGGCAATGGAACCAAACATTTGAACTTTTCAAGTGAACGCTATGATGTGGACCCTTCGGAAGATGAGGAAGTGTTAGGTAAGGAAGAGCCTTCCAAAATAACGCTTTTATTATGTGCAGCAGCCATAGGCGTTATCTCGTTTGCATTCGTAAAAACGATTTTCACTATATTACCCGCCTTAGCCGCAGCCTCACTTGAGTTTATATTTCCAGGGCACGTTGTACAGAACTTGATTGAGGGTTTCATTAAGCTCATTCTTTTGCTTGGGTATATTTATTTTATTTCGTTAACCCCAATTGTAAAAAGAGTCTTTCAATATCATGGCGCTGAACATAAAGTCATCAACGCTTATGAAGCAGGACTTCCTATTACAATAGAGAATGTTCAAAAGCAATCGCGTCTTCATTATCGATGCGGAAGTAGCTTCATCCTTTTCACAGTAGTCATTGGGGTATTTATTTATCTTCTTGTTCCTACTGATCCATTATGGGTAAGATTACTCTATCGTGTTGCATTAATTCCGGTAGTTCTTGGAGTTTCATTCGAAGTTCTCCAATTAACGAATAAAGTTAGAGAAGTTCCTGTATTAAAAGTGCTTGGCTATCCTGGGTTATGGGTTCAGCTACTAACAACGAAAAACCCAGATGATAAACAAGTTGATGTTGCAATCCACTCATTTAATGAACTACTTTCTCGAGATAAACAACGAGAGGAAGACGATTCAAGCACAAAAGTTGTGTAAAGATAACAGGAGGTGAATCATTTGTCGCGCCGTGTTGTTCAACCTCTAATTTATTTATTAATTGGCCTAGCAGCTATTGGTTTTGTTTGGAAAATGGTCACAGACCCTCAAGGACTTTTCATGCAACTTCTAATCACTGCTGCGATTGCTGCGATCATGATCTTCGTTGTCAGAAAGTTAATGGCTAGAAGAATGGGTCAACAATCAACTTCTTATCAAAAGGCCGTTAAACAATCAACCAAAATGAAAAAGAAAAAAGCTACACCAAGAAGAAATGCACCTCACCTTCGTGTCATTCCATCTAAACGTCTTTCTCCTAGAAAGCGCTCTTTACAGGAGGATCGAAAACAAAATCCTTTTACCGTAATCGAAGGACGTAAAGGAAAAAAGAAAAACAGAGCTCTCTTTTAACATGGTTCACTTGTTTTACCGATAAGATTGGGCGACTTAATAAAAAGTCATTGTCCTGAACGAAGAACTCCTTCTATTTGGAAGTAACTAAACTAACATAAATATGAAAAGGTGGCTGATGAAATCAGCCACCTTTTCATATAATATTGTCAGGTAATTTTCTCCACGTATTGAGAAATTGAGAGGTTCGCTCTTCTCCTAACAAGATTAGTTTCTTTTGACTTTGTCTCTCTAGTTTAAAAGCTGTCGTCAGATCATGATCCACAGGTATAAACACAATGTTCTTCGCTTTTTGTTCTTCAATATATCGAGCATCATGAGCCTGCTTCATTGTTTCAAATAATGCCTGATACATATCAACAGCATTTGTAATTTTATTTTCAGGAACGTGGTTAAAGTTTGCACTCAATTGAAAGCCTAATACAGGTCTTTGTGGTTTTTTATTTTCAGGAGGTTGGAATATCCATAAAGGGAAGTTACTTAAAATCCCGCCATCTACCATATAGTGCTTTTTACCATCAATGGAGTAGAGCGGTTGAGGTTTAAAGAAAAATGGTAAACTCGCACTCATCCTAACAGCTTTCGCGACAGAGAACCGCTCTGGTACGAAGCCGTACTGTGCTAAGTCATCAGGTATAACGACAAGCCTCCCTTTCGATATATCGGATACAATAATCTTCAGTGATCCCTCGGGTAAATCACCGAATGTTTCAATGCCTTTGTTTTTTAATAACTCCCCTACCCATAATTCTAGGTCCTTCCCAGAATAGAGCCCAAGATTCCAGTACAACATCAACCACCGTATCAACGGGAATGTATAACCTGAGTTTTTTTCGAGTAGTCTCGTTAGATCCGTATCGAGCAAGATCTTTTCTAATTCATTTCCTTTATAACCTGATATAATCAAAGATGCAATTATAGCCCCAGCACTCGTGCCCGCTGTACGTTTAAATTCGAGGCCTTTTTTCTCAACGGCTTGAAGTGCTCCCACTAGCGCTATCCCTTTAACTCCGCCACCTGAAAAGACGCCATCAATGTACACACTCAAACCTCCTTCCCACCTTATTAAAGCCTAAGCTTTAACGGGGGAATTTAGTACAAAAAAAAGAAACAACCCGATTAAACTTCGGATTGTTCCTCGTGTGCTTCTTCATTTTTACGTTGCACTTCTCTAAGTTCATCCACTCGTACATTTGTCTCTTCAAAGTACTGGACAAGATCACCAATGCGATCGATAGCGTCCCAGCTTAGATGATGTTCAATACCCTCAACATCTTCATATATATTCTCTTCGTTAACCCCGATAACACCTAGAAATTGTTCAAGCAAAGCATGGCGATCAACGAGTCGCTTTCCTAGCTTTTTCCCTTTAGGAGTAAGCATAAAGCCGCGATATTTTTCGTATACGACATATTTACCTTTATCTAATTTTTGAATCATTTTGGTTACCGAGGAGGGATGTACCTCTAATGCTTCCGCGATGTCTGATACGCGAGCATACCCTTTTCCGTCTATAAGTGCATAAATACGTTCAATATAATCTTCCATACTGGGAGTAGTGGCCATTGGATTCCCTCCATCTTTTATTCCATTTAAGCCAGTTAATAAAAGCATACACCATAGTATGGGCGGATACAAGGAAAGGTTCCATAAGCTTCTATTAACTGCATTAACTCAGTTCTAATACTCTTATGTAGAGCAGATATTATATCATATTTCATTTAATCGGTTTTGTAAATTAGTGGATAAAATACAAAGTCACTTGAACACCCCAACAGCACTTGCGAAAAATGTCCCTAATCTACGCACAAAAAGATGAAGGATAAACGTTTCCGTCTATCCTTCCCTTACATCAGTTAGCTATTAAAGTCCGCACTTCAGCTGTGCACCACAATTATCACAAGTATTGCAACCACCCATTTCCTTTACCTGACCCTTTCGACAAACAGGGCACGTATTACCTACTTCAGACCCGATTGTAACGTCTGTAGAGCGTAGATCTGTAATCGTGTCAACTAGTACTACTTGTTTCTTTTCTTGCATGCCATCTTCAAACTCAAGCTGTTCAAATGAATTTTCTTCTGCTTTAAGAGTTAGAACCTGAGAATCACGGCTACCATCTACATAAACGGTACCGCCTTTGGCTCCTCCATTATATAGACGCTCATAAACTGCTTCCACTTGTTTCACTGAATACCCTTTTGGAGCATTAACAGTTTTTGAAATCGAGCTATCAACCCAGCGTTGAATAACGCACTGAGTGTCAGCATGATCTTCTGGTGCGAGCTCCATTGCTGAAACGAACCATTCCGGAAGGTTTTCTGTATCAGCTTCTGGATTTCTTTCAAAGTACTCTGCAAGAATATCTGCTTTTACTTCGATAAATTTACCAAGTCGTCCACTACGGTAATAAGAGAAAGAGAAGTAAGGCTCAAGACCGGTAGAAACCCCTACCATCGTGCCAGTGCTACCAGTAGGCGCAACTGTTAGAAGATGTGAATTACGTATACCATAGTCCATAATGCTGTCGCGTAGGTCATTTGGCATTTGTTGCATATAACCTGTGTTAACAAATGCTTCACGTAATCTATTTGTTTCCGCAACTGTTTCACCCTCAAGGAAAGGGAAGCTTCCCTTTTCTTTAGCAAGATCCACAGAAGCACGATAAGCTGTTGTAGCAATTGTTTCAAAAATCTGATCTGTTAAATTATTCCCTTCTTCTGATCCATATATTGTTTCACAGTATATAAGAAGGTCATGTAGCCCCATTACTCCTAGTCCTACTCGACGTTCGCTAAGAGCTTGCTTCTCATTCTCTTCTAAGAAGTAAGGTGTCGCATCAATAACGTTATCTTGCATGCGTACGCCAACTTCAACCGTTTCTCTCAGCTTATCGAAATCAACAGTCTTTGTCTCCTTATTAGCCATCTCAGCAAGGTTCACTGCTGCTAGGTTACATACAGAGTAAGGTGCTAATGGTTGCTCACCACATGGGTTAGTAGCGACAACTTTTTGACCGTAAGAAGTTGCGTTTGTTTTTTCATTTGCATTATCAATAAAGAAGATACCTGGCTCTGCGGAGTAAGTAGCACAAATATTAATTAAATCCCACAGCTCTTTTGCCTGAACCTTACGATAAGTTCTTACTGGAAAGCCTTGCTTCTTCCAGTCACGTACATCCCCTGATTCATGCCAGTTCTCGTTATAAAGTGCCATTTGTTCTTTCGTATAGTTCTCTACATCCGGGAATCGAAGTTCATATTCAGAATCATTTTCAACCGCGTTCATAAAGTCTTTAGTTAAACAAATCGAGATGTTTGCACCAGTCAAGAAGTCAGGATTGTGGACAGAATACGTTCCACCCGTTGCAAGCTTATCCTGCGCATCCTGCATCACCTTTTCTTCAAAGCCACCTGTTCCAGGAATACTACGGTAGTTTAAGATACTTTGGTACATAGATCTTTCCGACTCTGAGAGCGGTGTGAATTTCAACTTATCTTCTGCAAGTTTCTTAATTTGTTCATCCTTTGTATTCTCCATAAGGAAACGAAGAATGCGTGGATTCTGCATTTTTGAAATGATAAATTCAATAATATCAGGATGCCAGTCAGCGAGCATTATCATTTGGGCCCCACGTCTTGAGCCACCTTGCTCCACTAGATGCGTCAGCTTTGCAATATCATCCAGCCATGAAACCGAACCTGATGATTTACCATTCACACCCCTAGCAAGCGTGTTTCTAGGACGAAGTGTAGATCCGTTCGTTCCTACTCCTCCACCTCGACTCATAATCTCCATTACTTGTTTACGGTGTTCAGAAATACCTTCTCTTGAATCCTGCGGAAACGGCATAACGTAACAGTTAAAGTACGTCACTTCCGTATCAGCTCCAGCTCCGTAAAGTACACGCCCTGCAGGAACAAAGTTCATTGATGAAAGTTCTTTATAGAAACGATCTTCCCAATATGTCTTTTCCCCATCTGTTTTCTCTACATCAGCAAGACCACGTGCATTACGACGAGCAATTTGCTCATAATATACTTCCAAGGGCTTTTCTATGACATCCAACGAACGGACAATAATACCTGATTCTCTTTCTTCTTCTGCGTCTAAAACGCCAACGTAATCCTCATGAACAGCTACAGTTGCTTTCTTAGATTGAAGATCGAATTCTTCAATATACCCAAGACCTCTTGCTGGAAATTTTGGATCTTCTTTAATCGTTAAGACAACAAAATCACCTTTTTGTAATGTCTTTTTCTCTGTATCTTTAAATGCATAGCGGTCAAGCATCACAAGACGACTAACACCTTTGTGAGTTAGATGCATATCCTCTGTAATCGGATGAACCTGCGCAAACATTTCAATATCCTTATTCAACTGCTCAATGTTAATAGATCTTCTTTTTTCATTGGTTTGTATTGTCATATAAACCCCTCCGTTTCGACATTTATACACTTAAGAGCATCTCTAGATGTATGTAGCTATGATAAATCGTCTTGATTAATAGTAGCACATGTACACGAACCAGACAATCATTTTTAACCATATATAGTGTTCAGAATTCTTCAATCAATACTACATATAGTAAAAGAGCGAATACTTTAGCGATTTGTCAACTTTCAAATCCAGTGAAAATGAAAGGTTTTCCTCGATAAATAAAGATTAGATTAGAAGAATAGAGAAAAAAGAGGAATTTTGTCTATTGCACATTTTTCCACACTCTGCCTTTTTAACATAGGAGACAAAAATTAATCAGTTAACAGACCATGATTAAGATTAGAACATTTGTTCTTGTTAAGTCAATAGGAAAAAGCACCCAACGAAGGTGCTTATTTGCTAAAGTTCCATTCCTTGCTAGCGTATTTCTCCTCTGCTAGTTGAACAACAAAGGACTCTTGTTCATCCGTTAGTTGATATGGAACCAATTCAATATCAAGCCCCTGTTGAAAACCATCATAAAAAGCTTTAACCGCTTCTGATATCGATACAGGAGTTTCACGGAGTGCATTAATAGCTACAGCCTTTTTTCTAAAACCTCGCTGCATCCGCTCACGTACCCGTTCATTTTTAAATTTGAAACAATCAAACAATTGGTCCTCATCAATGTCAAGAAGAATCGATCCATGCTGGAGAATGACACCTTTTTGACGAGTTTGAGCGCTCCCAGCGACTTTTCGCCCTTCTACAACAAGTTCATAATAGGACGGAGAGTCAAAACATACACCCGATCTTGGTGCACGTAGCTCTTCTTTCTCTGCATCCGTTTCAGGAACAGCGAAATAAGCATTCAATCCAAGTTTTCTGAAACCAATCAATAACCCTTCTGAAATAACCCGGTACGCTTCTGTTACGGTTGAGGGCATGTCTGGATAATCTTCAGAGACAATAACGCTATAAGTCACTTCCTGATCATGAAGGACAGCTCTTCCACCAGTAGGGCGTCTCACAAACCCTAGACCATTTTTTTCTACAGCATCCATATTAATATCACGTTCGATACGCTGGAAATAACCAATTGAAAGTGTTGGGGGATTCCACCCGTAAAATCGAATAACAGGGGGGATAGTCCCATCACTATGCCATTTCAATAATGCTTCATCAAGTGCCATGTTATAAGCTGGAGAACGTTCTCCCGAATCAATAAATGCCCATTGCTTCATTTTCGGAACTCCTTTATCACTGTCAGTTTTCTAACACCTTCCCTATTCTAGCAGAGGAGAAAATGGATGACCAATGAACACTCTCAATTATTTTAGCTATGTCTTGAACATTATTGGTTTTTCGATCTTTCAAGTATAGGCGAATCTCCTCTATCCCAACTAATTTAGAACAAATTTGATTTAATTACTGAATACTACCTATTCTTTTTATAGTTATTCCTTTTTTTCTTTTGCGGAAAGCCGAAAAGACGTGTAAACTTAAAGTTGTCGATTTTACTTGAAAGGGTGTAACAAAGTTTATGGAATGGATTATCGCAATACTCGTCGCGATCATTGTGTATGTTGTCATTACTCGATACATGCAAAAGAGGAATTTGAAAACGTTAACGGAGGAAGAATTCCGTGCCGGCTATCGTAAAGCCCAACTGATTGATGTTCGTGAACCAAACGAATTTGATAATGGCCATATTCTAGGGGCAAGAAACATCCCTGTTAGTCAGCTAAAAATGCGAATTAAAGAAATCCGCAAAGATCAGCCAGTTTATATGTACGACTACAACGGAATTATTGTAGCCCGTGCTGCAAGCATTCTTAGAAAACATGGCATTAAAGATCTTTATCAATTAAAAGGCGGCTTCAAAAAATGGGGCGGCAAAGTAAAGAAAAAATAAAAAGCAGCTGGGACATAAATAGCCTA